>CAZYQA010000006.1:0-9235 GCA_964649555.1 uncultured Muribaculaceae bacterium | reverse complement strand
CTATCAGGAATAAAATAGAAGCTAAAAATATTTCTGCAAATAGTTGTTCGTTGATAATTTGCTTTGTCAAGATTATTTCAGGATCTTTTTCTAATAGCTCTTTTATATTTTTAGGATAATTATATGCTGACCATTTTGCTATTACATCCCCCTGGTAGATATATGTTAATCCTCTGTTTGAGCGATTGAATGTAAGCACATTTTTATAGTCGCTATATAATACAGGTATATTGGGGAGCTCTTTTAAATACTCTTTTGTTGCCTCGGGGGAAATACCTGATACAATATATAGTTTTGCTCCATGTTGCAATAGTATATTGTTTAAGGAGGCAATTTTGTTTAATCTTTTCGCTGAAAGAGGCTTGTTCTTGTAAATTGTTATGAAGAATATTGGGGAGTCAGTATTTAATATATTTTCTCCTACATATTCCCCTGCTTCGTTTTTCAATATAAAATCTTTATTGAATTTGGTATTGTCGGATACACTTACCAATGTAGTTTTTGCATCAACAAATTGCCAAGTGCTGTCGGGTAAATTTTCTAATGTGAAGTTTTGCTCTTTGCCATCTTTGGAGTAGATAAAAGTTGTGCTATACTCTTGCTCGGGATGCTCATCATATTCCATAATATTTGTACCGGGCTTATATTCTCCAAAATCTATCTGAGGTAAGATCAATATGGCGTAAATACTTATAAATGTGATGATAACAGTGTAGATTGTTACAAATATTCTCTCTATATTATCGCTTCCCACACTCTTAAATTTATCTCTTTGTAAAAATATAACTATTGCACATGTCAGAAGAACAATATTTTTATAGAATGTTTCCCAATTGCTCAGATGTATTGCATCGCCAAAACATCCACAATCGCTTACAGGATTGAATATTGCAGAGTATAATGTTAGTAAGGTGAAAAATCCCATGAAAATAAGTGCGCAAAAAGAGAATAGCTTCATTCTTAGCCCCTTTAGGATAGCTACACCTATTATAAATTCAAATATTGCAAATGCCATTCCTGTTGGGATACTGATAAAATCAAACCAGCCAAGGTGGAATGCCATGAGGTACTCTTTTATTTTCAGCCCGCTGCCTACAGGATCTATTGCTTTTAAAAAACCGGAAAGAATAAATGTAATGCCGAGTATTACTCTACAAAGTGCTCTTAGAAATCCCATTTTTATATGTATTTGTCCACTACTTCTTTTATTTTTGCAAATATACTATCAGGAGGGAGCATCTCTCCGTTTTTATCGGCACAGTCAATTCTTATGAAGTTGCTGTCAAGCTCACATTGTTTCAGATAAATATCTCTTACACCTATTTGAAATTTGATATCAGCTTCGTGTATATCTGCTTTCCCTTCAAGGTATTCTCTGTCGGATACATCATCTCTGCTCTCTTTTAATTTTTTATCCACAAACGATATTGGAACATCTAAAAAAATATTTATATCGGGTTTGGGTATTCCAAAGATATTGTATTCAGTGTTGAATATCCACTCTCTAAGCTCTTCTCTCTTTTCAGAATTTTCAATTTTTGAGCATTGGTAAGCTATATTTGAGTAAACATATCTGTCAAGTAATACACAATCTTTATCTTCCAGCCATTTTTCTATTTCAGGCTTTGCATCTGCTCTGTCTTCTGCAAATAGTAGTGCTACAAGCTGCGGATGCACCTGCTCGATTGATCCGAAATCTCCTCGGAGAAATTGTCCGATCATTTTTCCGTAAATTGATGCGTCATATCTTGGAAAGTGGATGTATCTGAGATTTAGGCTTTTGGATATAATATATTCTTTGAGTTTTTTCACTTGCGTGCTTTTACCCGCACCATCCAAGCCTTCAATAACTAGTAGCATATTTATTTATTTTTTATTTACGCAAATATACAAACATTATAGATTGCGATTTGTTACAGATTTTAAATTACAAATATAAATTAATTATGAAGAAGTTTATAGCAGAGTTGATAGGAACTTTTGCACTTGTCCTATTTGGTTGCGGAAGTGCAGTGTTCGGACAAATTTTTGTAGGGGCTGATTCTCTCACTACAATGGGTAATCCTATTACTATTACAGCAATTGGTATGTGTTTTGGCTTGGCTGTCCTTGTTATGGCTTATGCTATTGGGCCAATATCAGGGTGTCATGTGAATCCGGCTGTTAGTTTTGGTGTTTTCATAAATGGAGGGATGGCTTTTGGCGAGCTTATCTATTATTGGGTGGCGCAAGTTGCAGGTGGTATTTTAGGTGCTGTAGCAATTGGTTTTATTTCTCAGCAATGGTTACATTTTGGTGCAAATGTGTATAATCCCGGTCACCTTTCAGGGGCGTTTATAGGTGAGGTTATTTTTACATTCTTATTCGTTCTTGTTGTTTTAGGATCTACAAGTAAAAAAGCTCCTGCAGGTTTTGCCGGTATAGCTATTGGTTGGGCTTTGGCTATTGTAAACATAGTTATGATTCCGATTGATGGTGCATCTGTTAACCCTGCACGTTCGATAGGCCCTGCCATCTTCCAAGGAGGTGCAGCAATCTCTCAAATTTGGGTATATATTGCCGCTCCACTTATTGGTGGTCTTATTGCCGCATTAGTTTGGCAGATCTTTAAAGAAAAAAAATAGTTGCGCCGCAAGTTTTATCAAAACGCTTATAATCAATGATATACCCTGTGTATTTAGGCTTGAATAGCTCTTTCTGTGAAGGTTAATCGGCTGATTGATAGGTGATTGATAAAATTAGCGCCGCAAGTAAGTTTTCTTTTTACCTTTGTAAATAAAAAAAAGGTATGGAAAAGCTGGATTTCCCACTTGTGATGGGGATTGTAAATATTAACGAAGAGTCTTTTTTCGAAGGGAGTAGGTGTGTGGAAACGGAGGAGGTATGGAGAAGGATTGAGGCAATGGTGGAAAATGGAGCTAAAATTATTGATCTCGGCGGGTGTTCAACTCGTCCGGGATCTGTTTCTGTAAGCCTTGAGCAAGAGTGGAGCTATTTAGAAAAGCCATTGCAAATGCTCAAAGGTAAAGACTTAAAGGGTGCATTAATCTCTATTGATACTTTTAGAAGTGAGATAGTGGAGAGGGCTTATAATATAATTGGACAGTTTATTGTAAATGATGTTTCAGCAGGGGAAGATGATGATAAGATGTTACAATTAGTTGGAGAGCTTGGGCTATCTTATATTGCGATGCACAAAAGGGGTAACCCGCAAACAATGGGAGGATTATGCAATTATCCAAATGGGGTGACTGAAGAGGTGATAAGGTATTTTAAAGAGTTTCATATAAAGGCTCAGAGATATAATATCAAAGATTATATAATTGACCTCGGACTTGGATTTGCTAAGACAATTGAGCAGAATTATGAGCTTCTAAGAGATACGAAATATATCAAGGAGAGCTTATTAAAGATTAATCCCAATACTAAAATCTTAATTGGATTATCGCGAAAAGGAATGATTTGGAGATACTTGGGAATTACTCCACAAGAATCACTCCCTGCTACCACCGCACTCAACTTGCAAGCTTTAATTTTAGGAGCTGATATAATAAGAGTTCATGATGTAAATGAGGGTGTGCAGTGTTTAAAGATGTGTGACTTCTTTAGATAAATATGGAGATTTTTATATCTTTGTTCTCTTAATTTAAATGAATATTTTATGTCTGACTACGCACTTATGGCTGTCTCTCCCATTGATGGGAGATATCAAAAACAAGTTGAGAAACTTGGTCTTTATTTTTCTGAGTACGCATTAATTAAATATAGAGTTAGGGTTGAAATTGAGTATTTTATCGCCCTTTGTAATTTACCATTGCCTCAATTAAAGGAATTTGACAAAAATAAATACTCTGAGTTGAGAGATATTTATGTGAAGTTCACTGAAGAGGATGCTCAAAAAGTAAAAGACATTGAGAAGGTTACTAACCACGATGTAAAGGCTGTTGAGTATTTTATTAAGGATAAATTTAAAGAGTTGGGAGTGAGCGATTATAACGAATTTGTTCACTTTGGCCTTACATCACAAGATATCAATAACACTTCTGTTCCGTTGTCTCTTCTTGAGGGAGTTAGAGATGTGTATCTTCCACTTCTTGGAGAAGTTGTAGAAATTCTTAAAAATATGTCTAATGAGTGGGCAAACATTCCTATGTTAGCTAAAACTCACGGACAACCTGCATCTCCAACAAGATTAGGAAAAGAGATTTATGTATTTGTTGCACGCTTAGAAGAGCAGTTGAGGTTGCTACAAACTATCCCATATTCTGCTAAATTTGGTGGTGCTACAGGAAACTTCAATGCTCATAATTTCGCATACCCGGGTATTGACTGGAATAAATTTGCTGTTGATTTTGTAGATGGCCAGCTTGGTCTAAAGCGTTCATATCCAACAACACAAATTGAGCATTATGATAATCTTGCAGCTTTGTTTGATAACTTAAAAAGAATAAATAATATTTTGATAGATTTAGCTCGTGATATGTGGACATATATATCGATGGAGTATTTCCGTCAAAAAATTAAAGCTGGAGAGGTGGGATCTTCTGCAATGCCTCATAAAGTTAACCCTATCGATTTCGAAAATGCTGAGGGTAATTTCGGTATAGCAAATGCTGTATATGAGCATCTTGCTGCAAAGCTTCCAATTTCAAGACTTCAGAGAGATTTAACAGATTCAACTGTATTAAGAAATGTAGGTGTTCCATTGGCACACTCAATTATATCACTTAACTCACTTAAAAAAGGGTTGGGTAAGCTTATTCTAAATGAAGCGGCTCTTAATGCAGATCTTGAGCATAACTGGGCTGTTGTAGCAGAGGGTGTGCAAACAATTTTAAGAAGAGAAGCGTATCCAAATCCTTATGAAGCTTTGAAAGCTCTTACCAGAGGTAATCAAGGTATATCAAAGGAGAGCATCCAAGAGTTTGTGAGAGAGTTAAATGTTTCTGATAGTGTAAAGGCTGAGATTCTTGCAATTACACCACAAAATTACGTTGGAAAATAAACTTTATACTAAACTATATGAAAAAAATATTAGCAGTAGTAATGTTAATTGTGGGGAGCGTTTCAGCTTTTGCGCAAGAGTATGATAAATATTTTACACCAGATAGATTGAGAGTTGATTTGGTTTTTGCTGGAGATGCAAACAAGCAAAACGTATATCTTGATGGTTTGACAAAAGAGGCGAATTTTAGTGGTTCAAAAACTAATTTAGTAGATCCTTTTGGCTATGGAGAGTATTATTTAGAGGTGAAAACTCCGCAGGGAGAGACTATCTACTCTAAAGGATTTAACACACTTTTCCAAGAGTGGAGAACTATTGATGAAGCTAAAACAATGGCTAAATCATTTAATAGCTCATATATAATCCCATTTCCTAAGGAGAAAATCAATTTAGTAATATCGGAGAGGTTGAAAACTACAGGTAAATTCTCTCCAATGTACACATTTGAGATAGATCCTTCAAATAAACTTATTAGTGCTGAGAAACTTAATAATTTTACTGTTTCTTCAATTCTAAATAATGGAGATCCTGCGAATAAAGTTGATTTACTTTTTGTTGCGGAGGGATATACGGCAGAGGAGATGGATAAATTTAGGAAAGATGCGAAGAAATTTGGTGAATATCTTTTCGAATTGGAACCATATAAGAGTAGAAAAGATGATTTTAATATTTGGGCTGTAGAATCAGTTTCAGAGGAGTCTGGAACAGATATTCCTCACCAGGATATCTGGAAAAATACAGTTGCAAACTCCAACTTCTATACATTTGAGATTGATAGATATTTAACTGCTCCGGATCAGAAACTTATCTCTCAAATTGCATCAAATGCTCCTTATGATGCCTTATATGTTATAGTTAATACTGAGAAATATGGTGGCGGAGGTATTTTTAACTATTACGGATTAAGTATGTCGGATCATAAAACAGAAGCTCCGGTGTTTGTTCACGAGTTTGGGCATAGCTTTGCCGGATTAGGGGATGAGTATTATGAGTCTGAAACTGCTTATAATGAATTTTATAACTTAAAAACTGAACCTTGGGAGCCAAATGTAACAACTTTAGTAGATTTTGATAGCAAATGGAAAGATCTTATTAAAGAGGGAACACCTGTCCCTACTCCTAATGACCCTAAATATTTAGATGTTGTTGGATTGTTTGAAGGTGGTGGGTATGTTACAAAAGGGGTGTATCGCCCTTATTATGAGTGCAGAATGAAGAATAATACTGCAAAAGGATTCTGCCCCGCTTGCCAGAGAGCAATTATAAAAATGATAGATTATTATAGTAAATAAGAAAATATGACCATAGCTGATAAATACAGTTATTTCCTTTTTGATTTAGATCGTACTCTTTGGGATTTTGATAAGAATTCCAAGAGTGCGCTCTATTTTTTAGCGGATAAGCATGCTGTTTGTGAGAAGTTTAATATTCCATCAAACGATTTATTTTTTGAAAAATATAAGAAAGTAAACCAGCAGTTATGGAAGCAATATGAGGCAGGGGAAATTGATAAGGAGTATCTGAGATTAGCAAGATTCTATGATGTATTTTTGTATTTCTTAAATGAGTCAAAAAGTGAAGAGCGATGGTCGAAAGAGGATCTTCTCTCTTTTTCTGATAATTTTTCTACGGAGTATCTAAATAAGATGAATACCGAAACAGCTCTTGAGCCAAATGCAAGAGAGGTATTAACATATATAAAAGATAATGGAGGAAAGATAGCAGTTGTTACTAATGGATTTAAAGAGGTGCAACACCGCAAAATGTTAAACTCTGACATTGCTCACTATGTTGATGCTGTAATTATATCAGAAGTAGTGGGGGCTCATAAACCCAATCCTGTAATCTTTATAAAAGCATTAGAGGCTTTATGCGGAGAAGCTGGATATAATTCAGATAAGCAAGGTGTACGAGCAAAAACAATTATGATTGGGGATGATTTTACAAATGATATTGAGGGTGCTCAAGTATTTGGGGTAGATCAGTTTTATTATAATCCTAAAAATAAGCCTTGTGAAGGGGGGCCTACTTATGAAGGGAATAATCTTATTAACTTAATTTCATAGAAAACCTTTTTTTATTATTCGTTGTTATTATGACAAAATAATGATGAATATATATGAAGAAGTTTTTTTACATTCTATTTTTAGGAGTTTTCGGGCTTTTATCTTGCTCTAAAGATGATACATCAGGTGGTCAAGGTGGAAATGGAGGTGGAAATGTTGCTGTTACAGCTATTTCATTGAATCCTACCTCTATTATTATCGCTACCGGTGAAAAAGCAACAATTGTTGCAACCACAACTCCTTCGGGCTATGAAGATGAGATTTCATGGTCTTCTTCTAATAAAAATGTGGCAACTGTTGATGATGGTGTGGTAACGGCAATAGGGAATGGCGCTACTGTAATTACAGCTTATTGTGGTAATGTTTCTGTGAAATGTGATGTTACTGTTAATTTCAGTATTTATGCTGCAGGCGATTTATATAACTCTTCGGATGTTGGTAATGGCACTGTCTGGATGAACGGAAAATCTTCAATTACTATTAATTCTCAAAACATAATGCCTATATCGTTAAGTGGTATTACAATGGCTGGCTCTGATGTGTATGTTTCGGGAGCAATAATGAATGCTAAAGGAGTTCCTACCCCATATCTATGGGATGATGGCGAAGCAGAGCAATTACCTGCTAATGGTGGCAATGGTGAAGCAACATGCTGTTTTTATGCTAATGGGAATGTATATGCAGGAGGATATATAAATACCGGTAATAAAAATATAGCTGCAATATGGAATGATGAGATATTGACAACTCTTACTGATGGAACATCAAACTCTGTTGTAAATGCTATATATGTTGATGGAACAACAGTTTATGCAGTTGGATCAACATTACCTTCTACAACTGGAAAACAAAAAGCTATGCTTTGGAAAAATGGAGTTCAAACAGAGCTGACTGATGGTACTACAACTGCAGAGGCTCAATCAATATATGTGAATCAGGGGAATGTATATATTGGAGGCTATGATAATAATGAGCCGATGATTTGGAAAAATGGCATTGAATCACAATTAACTTCACAGGGCTTTGGTGGAAATGTGTTCGGAATATGTGTGCTAGGTGGAACTGTTTATGCGTCGGGATATATTTATAACTCCTCTTATGTACAACTTCCTGTTGTATGGAGTAACGAAACTATGCAACAGCTCTCTAGTGATGCCGGAATAGCAACTTGTATTGCCACTTACGGCTCTGATGTATATGCAGGAGGTTTTATTTATACAAAAGGATTTATAACAACTTCAGGCGTTTGGAAAAATGGTGAATTTGATGCGTATTCTGATGGTACTACAAGATCACATATTTATGCTTTGATGATTAGGTAATACAAATAGTATTTTAAGTATATAAGCCCTAAAAGTTTGATAATAGCTTTTAGGGCTTTCTTATGAAGAATATATCAAGTTAGTTCATCTTTTCAATATAATCGCTCAAATTTGTATCACGCTCTATTCCCAATTTTTTGCGAAGCCTTACCCGTGCTTTTTTAATTGCCTCTTCGTTTTGGAGTGTTATTTTCGAAATATCTTTGTTGGACATATTGAGTTTGATAAATATACAGATTTTTCTTTCGTTTATTGTAAGAGATGGGAAACGATCCTTTAAAATGTTATAAAAATTACTATTTGTGTGAGCGAACATAATTTCAAATTCTTCCCATGATGTCTTATTAATTTGTGATTTATAATGATTAATTAAACCTTCAAGTAGTTTGTTTTTTTTGTCACTATCTGCTTCTATAATCTCCTCTACTAATTTCATATATTGGGTGTCTTTCTCTGTGCTTTGTAATAATTTAAGGGTTGCGCTTGCAAGCTGTGAATTGTTCTGTTTTAGCTCATTCTGTTGGTTTTTTATTTTTTCTGATAATTGTTTTTTATTGTATTTGGCTTTGGTATATAATGCTAAAATGATGAAAGAAAGTAGTACTGCCAGAATTATGATTATAATTGTGATATATCTTTGGGATGTAATTTTGGCTCTATGTTCAATTATCTGGTTCTCAAACTTAAGCTTCTGATTTTCTATCTCAAATGCGCTTTCTATTTTGGCTATTTCCCGCATTTTCTCATAATTCATTAAACTGTCACTGAGCTTATTATAATTAATAAGTGATAAATAAGCATTTTTATAATCAGATTTCTTAATATAGATTTTTGTTAAGATA
>CAZYQA010000005.1:19908-22734 GCA_964649555.1 uncultured Muribaculaceae bacterium | reverse complement strand
ATTTAATATGTCATCTAATACTTTGTCTTTTATAATATGTTGCTTATCCGCATCATTCTTATTCATCGTTTTACTGGTCAAAATATATTGAAAAGATAAACGATGCTTTTCATTAAACTCATATCCCAACCCAAACATTAGATTATGGTTATTTCTTGTATATACACTCTCTAGGGAGTCGATAACTTGCTGTAATCCTGAAGATAGATTGTTGTAGTCATAGTCTTGTCGATAATCTCTATTTTTTAAGGTACTAAATGTATAAGCTATATGACTGTGTAGTTTTTTGTGATTAAAGTTAACTTTTACTCCACTAGTATTTGAAAACTCTCGACTTATTATAGAAGAGTTGTAGAGTTGGAGACTATACCCTTTGATCTTTTCTCTGTTTGTTTTGACAGATATCACAGAAGTAACATCTGCTGCATATAAAGCCGATGGGTTCCGATCAACTTGAAAAGATACTATTTCATTGGGTTGTAAAGTGGTAAATTCACTATAGGAGGTTATTTTTTTTCCATCAATATATATTACAGGAGTCCCTCTACCCCAAATCTTAATATTCTCTCCTTGAACCAGTACTCCCGGTGCTTTACCTATAACATCAAAAATTGTTGGCTGATGTGCCAAAGATGTTGATGCAACATTAATGGTAGTCTTGCCTCCATTCATCCGAATAATTGGAACGTTTGCCGTAACAACAACATTATCAAGTGTAAAAACGGATTCTTTCATTACTACTTTCCCTATTTTAACAGTATCATCTACTTGTCCAATATGTATATATTCATCAATATATCCCAATGAACTAATTTTTAATAGGGAATTCTCTACGTTGTCAACAAATATATCAATAACTCCATTATAACTAACGTGCATATTCACGATAGTGCTGTCTACTCTATTTAAAACAGCGATATTAGCATAATTTAGTGGGATTCCCATAGTATCCACAATAGATCCAACAAGTTTAGTAGTATTTCTATTCTGAGAATATGTGTAGTGCGATAAAAGAATACTTATTATAAAGAGAACTGCTGTTTTTAGTTTCATAACTTTTTCCTTTTCAAGGCTTGATTATAGTAACACTCTAAGTAGTATTGAACATCATTTTTTTCAATTGGGCAGACATTATAGGGAGTGGAAGTCTCTTTTCCAACTAGTCTAAAATATGAACAACCACCGTCACATACTGGAAATAAATGACAGTCTTTACACTTCTCATCATTATACTTATCTGCACATAGAGAGTATTGTGCTACTAATCCGGGATTACTAAGCCCTTTTTTGAAAATACTACCCACGACTCTCTCTTTCTTGCCAATATCAACCCAACATTTATATAAATACCCTTCAGGGTCAATAACAAAACTATTCTTTCCATCTGCTGTACAACCTCCCATTTGATAGGATGGATAAAAATTCACAGGAAGATTATGCTCCTTATATAGATCAATGTAAAATTTCGCTTTATTATGATTACTACATACTTTAACACTACATTCATTATGGGCATCAACATAACATGGAACAATATCCATATTTTTCCCTTTCCACTTTTCCTGTAATGTTTTCCAAACTTTATGAAACTCATCTTTATTGTCATCAGTGATATTTACCCTAATTATAACCTTTGTATCAGGTAATTCTCTTAAACACATATCTATATTTTCCACAATTCTGTCATATGTGCTAATTCCTGATTTGTGACACCTGAATTTATCATGTGTATCTTTGCAACCATCTATTGTAACTTGAACAATAGACAAGAACTTATTCCTAAAATACTCAATAAAGGACGAATTTAACAAGTAACCATTAGTTACGACAATATTATCTACCTTCTTAAATTTATCTAACCTTAATGTGTTATCTATTATTCTTTTTATTGAATTAAAACGCAACAACGGTTCTCCACCATACCAAGTATAACTTAAATATTCTGATGTGGAATTGTTAACATATTTAACAACTCCGTCTTCTGTCTCTTTTGTCATGCTTCTAGGAATAATACCTTTTTCATAACAATACGGACAAGCGAAATTGCAGTTTGTGGTTGGCGCAATTATCAGATCTGTGTGTAAGTTAGATAATGCATTTACTAATTTTTTATACCTAGATACAATAGCGACATCATTTTCATAATTCTTATCAGTAAAAATTTTGGCTTCGAGGAAAGCTGTTAATACATCATCTGGAATTTGAGTCTTACATTCCTCAAAATTATAATTCAACTTTTGTAATATATCAAAGATGTCATTACTTATCTTAAAGAATGAATTAGTACTCGAATTATAGACAAATGCCTCATTGCAAGATGTTTTATATATAAAGTTAAATTTTGACCATTTCATAACAGTAATTTATTGCTAAAATGCTGTATATCAACTATATTTGCAACCAAATCTGCTTGAAGACATGCAGCATTTTACGCGATTTATATTAAGGGTATTACCAACTCTCTATTTCGAGACTAGATTCCTCTTTCTTTATGGTTCCGTCTTTACACTTATTTTTTGTCTTTTGACATCCGCCTCCGATAACATCGTTCAGCTCCTCTGTCAAGATGTCTGTGGGAGCAATTACTGTATCTATGTTTTTCATTTTGTCTTATTTTATGCTCAATTAAAATTGAATATAATAGATAATGAGCAATCTCTACTATATTTATTATCAAAACTTGCATATTCCTAACTTATCACTAAGCTAGGAATTACGACAATTGATGATAGGTAGATTTTGATAAAAATATATCTTTTTTCGATATATACCAAATTTTAGATTAGGCTATTGATTCTCATATCACATCAGTTTTATAAATTAGAT
>CAZYQA010000005.1:0-19898 GCA_964649555.1 uncultured Muribaculaceae bacterium | reverse complement strand
GGAATATCAATATGTGTATTTTCCAAATAAAAACATTAATTTTTTGACAAAAAATTGATTTCTCTACAAAATATATGTTTTAATATACTGTACGAGCAATCTGAGGTATGCGATTAAGTCACTCCCTGTTTTTTATACATCTCTATTCTCAAAATCTTAGAAATAGCCTATAACGATGTATTGTGACACTCTTTTAATCGAAAGAATTCCTCGGGGCTTGCTCCGGGGTAGTTCATTCTCTTATACAAATAACTACTAAGGTTTTTCTTGAGACTTCTTGATGTATCAACCTTCGAATTCAAATACTTTTGAGTTATGCGTGAATATTTCAATATTCAACCAAGATCAACAACCATAATTCTTTCCAGTTAAAATCCAAATAAATTGGATGGTTATTTTTGATTAATTTAATTTTGTATCTTTGTATCAGGATGTTAATAGGAAACGGGCTCTGCTGGGGAGCAACCTGTCAGCAATAAACATCCTGACGGTATGCGGTAACGCTACTTCGGGAGGCAGTAATTCTGCCTCTCTTTTTGTTACCGATACTGTCCGTATGGCTTGAAAAACCCAATAAAAATCCTTCGGTAAACAGACTTTCCACAGCGGTCAATTCTCTGCCGCAAGTTCCTGTATTAGTTTACAAAGGCGAGAGGAGCAAACTATTTTAAGCGGGCTTGAAAGCCGCAAAGATTATATAGTATTCTCTCTCGGAAAATCCGTTTACCAGAAAGGATATTGTTCTATGACACAATGCCGTTGACATATTCCGTTTTGTGTTTAAGTACGAAAAACAGGCGGTTCACCAGTTTACGCGCCACCTTTACGATGGCTTTGCTTGCCGGCATCCGTTTGCAGTTCTCGGTATAAATCAAGTTCATCGCCGGATCTTGCCTGATAGCAACCCAAGCGGCTTCTATCAGGTTACAACGCATAGAGGCGTGCTTGCGCACAGTTATATCTCCTGTTCCGTCTTTTTCTCCGATGAAGTGGCACATTGGGATCATACCGATATAGGCGGCCAGATGTTCGGCACTCCTGAAGCAGGAGAGGTCGCATATCTCCGACAGGAACACCATACCCGTAGCCTGACCGATGCCCGGTACGGTCATAATCAACTGTAGCGGCTCGTGGAATTGCTCGGTCTTGGCTAACACCCGCAAGGCTCGTGTCATCTCCAACTTCTGTTTGCGCAACTCTTCCAGATGCCTGATCTGGAAATCGAGTGCCTGACGACCGCTCGGAGTGCGTGTCTCCACCTCTTTGAGCCAAGTAAAGAAACGCCTCGACCAGTTGGAAAACGGTTCAAGGTACTCCTGTGGAATTTCAATCCCAGATAGCGTAACTGCGACTTAATACGGTTCTTCTGCCGTGTCGTGTCCTTCGTTATCGAGTTTTTCAGTCTTATCAAAGAGCGCATTTCAAGCGATACACTGTCGGGGATGTAAATACCTTTCAGTTCTCTCGCCCGAAGACTCCGCGCCAGTTTGCTGCTGTCAACGGCGTCGGTCTTTCGCAGCTTCTCGCTGCTCCTTGTCGGTACCTCAGCAGGGTTGATAACGATGTTTTCGATCCCCGGTGCTGTCAACTGTTCATGTATCTAAAACCCGCAAAATCCCGCCTCGTAAACCGAGCGATACTCGGCTCCCGGATAATTTGTTACCAGAAACTTGTACAACGCTTTCGGATTCGGACTTTGGCTGAACTTTTTCATTACAGAGGTCTCAGACAAAACCGCAACCGACCAACTCTTCAAATGGACATCTATTCCTACGTAAATATTTTGTCCTTTGAAATCTAATGTGTTAATTTGTGTTCCCATAAGCTATATTGTTTAGGTTGTATTTGTTCTGCTAATACAAAATTAACCAAAACTTTATAGCTTATTTTTGCTACTTATCCTCCTTCCCAGATTTTAAACATAGGTACTATTTTCAAAACGTGCTTCAATTACTTTTATCTCTATTTAAGTTCTTGCAATATAAGATTATAATAACTGTGTTAACAACCTTAAACTAATATTACTTATCTTTTAGTATGTATCCATACCCCTTTATCGCGATGATAGATAACGTTGTATCAGGTTTTAATATGTTACGTAAGTATGTTATTTGAACGTTTAGGGCTAAAGAATTAGCTGTAGAGTCATTACCCCAAATCTTTTGTAGCATATCACCCCTCTCCACAATCATATCTATATTTTCTGCTAACAGTTTTAATATTTGACTTTGGCGAAATGTCAGCGTTAGTACAGTACCATTGTGCTCAATTTGGCAGAGAGATGGAAAGAATGTCATTGCGCCAATGTCATATTTCTGAGTTATTGCTCTTGAGAAGCGCTCACGAATCTTTGCTACCAACTCCTCAGGGTAGAATGGTTTGGAGATATAGTCGTTACCTCGCAGAGAAAATCCTTGTAGTCGATCGCTCTTCTCTGTACGATCACTTAAAAAGAAAATGACTACTTGAGTATTGACCTTTCGTATCTTTTCTGCAAGCTCAAAACCATTTAGTTTCGGCATATTGACGTCAAGCAAAACTAGATCTGGCTTCTCTGCATAGAACATATCCCAACCAATAGCTCCATCCTCTGCATATAGAACTGAAAAATTTTCAACCTCTAAAAAACGCTTTAACAGTGTTGAGTTTATGGGGTCATCATCTACAAGTAGTATCTTTATCATATAATAAGGGTAATTTGATTGTGAATTTTGTACCTTTATCTACTTGGCTCTGGACTGTAATAGAACCTCGGTGTGCATTAACAAGCATCTCTACATAACTTAATCCTAATCCCATACCATTAGCACGAACTTCTTTACCTCTATAGAATTTCTCAAAGATATGCGGCAAGTCACTTTGGTTAATTCCGATACCATTATCGCCAATAGTTATGTTTAAGGATTCTCCATCAACAAAATAGTCTATATCTATCTTTACACTGTTACCTGAGTATTTTATTGAGTTTTCAAGGAGGTTATAAATTATATTTTGTAAATGCATTCTATCTCCTGTAACTGCTACTTGATCGCAATTTAGTACCTCAAACTTAACATCCTTATCACTTGGAATAGGAGTTCTTGAGATAGATTCCTCTATGAATTCAGGTAGTTTAATCAATACAAGATTAAGAGGTATAACTCTGTTTATCTGCCAAAGTAATATCTCGTAGCTTATAGAAGTACGCAGTAAGGTTGTCAAGTTCGTTATATGAATTTTGCAGCACTTGTTGCTTAAAGTCGTTATTTTCCATCATTTTATTATTCTTAAGAGCCGATATGCTCATCTTCATAGTCCAAATAGGTCGTTTAAGTTCGTGGATCATCGCATGAAGAAAATCTCGGCGAACCTCGTCAATCTTGTGCTGAAGGCGAATAGTTTTGATTTGATATAGGAATGAGTAGATGATGAGCAGGCTAATCAATAGTGAAAGTGCAAATATACCTCTCATTTTTACTATAATTCTTGATAGTGGAATATTGCACTCCACACGTATGACCTCACCCTGTAAATTATCATAGGGGATCTCTACGGTAAGTTTGCGAGCAAATAGCGAGTTATTATTTATTGTGGAAGTATGCCACACCATTGAATCTGCCTTGATAGTTGAGATTTTTGCTATAACATCTTGGGCCTTTAATAATGAATCTAGCACTTGAATGTCAAATGGGATGTTTTCATCGAGAATAAACTTTGTAAGTGCATTAAAAAGCTCATCCTGAGAGATATTACATAGAATCTCAAATGTATGATGACTATTAGTATTATTATTAATAAATGTAAAATCACCAAGATTGTTGCTGCTGGAGGAACTGTGCAACGTTGAGTCAACGAAGGAAACATCAAGAATTGCAGTTACTCCTTGCAGAGCGTTGTATTCATTGCGTATATTGACAGTAGGTTGTAGAACATTACTGGCCGTACGTCTGCGTTCAATACGCAACTTCCTTTCTTCTTCTACGACTTTGCCTACAACCTCCACTGTTTGGTCTTCATATTGGATTACAGTGTAAGCGTACTGCCTCCATAACCATTCTACTTGCACCGCAGTTAATAGCATGAGTGCAACTGCTGTCAATAAATAAACTACTTTTATTTTAGATTCCATACAGCAAAGATATGGTAAAATATAATTAGACAACAAGATAATAATAATTGAGTAATATTAAAATTTGATTTATTGACTTTATGCTTAATACTTTTGTCAAATAATTTAAAATCCAAAACAATGAAAAAAATCCTTATAGTTTTTGTAGTATTTACAATCAAACTCTCAGCACAGGAAATGCGGACGATGACCTTTACTATGGACGGCTCCGGTATAACAATGAACTCAAATATTGCCCCCGAACCTAAAGAGATCGGAGATGGAGTTATGGAGTTTATCTACGACTATCGCTACTTGACAGACAGTCTAAATGTTACATCTCAAAAGAGCGAGCTAATGGTAATGCAAACAAGCTATAATATTGCAAAATTCTCATCTCTCAAACAGATGCAAATAGATTCAATGCTACGTGTGGCAACATCTGAAGAAATTATGGCTGCACCTGCTCGCTTTGGCGGCGGAGATCCATATGCGTTATTCAAAAACTACCCACAAGGAAAGTTTACCACAATAGATAGGATATCTACTGACTGGATACGAGTGGAGGAGGATATTGAACTCCCAAAATGGGAGCTAAAGGGCGAAACAAAAGAGATATTGGGCTACATATGTCGTCGTGCTGAGACCACTTTCAAGGGACGCAAATGGATTGCATGGTACACTGACGCCATCACAGTTACAATTGGACCCTGGAAACTTGATGGACTACCTGGTCTTGTGTGCAAAGCGAGCGATAGCGAAGAACACTACTCATTCACACTTGTTGGTATGACAACTACTACTGGTAGCAAAATAACTATCCCAAACACGAAGTTTAATAATACCTCAATAGAAAAATACTACAAGGCAAAGCGTAATTACATAGAAAATCCACTTGCTGCAATAAATTCTAATGGCATACAGGTAACAATCACTGACGAAAGTGGAAAACCGAAGAGCGAAGCGGACCTGATCCATACTATGAAATACGACTTTATAGAGAGATAGCACTATATGGGACTTTTAATTGTTATATTACTGATAGTTTTACCGCTTACAGCATCGGCGCAAAAGGTTGTTGATGCTGTAAGCGGTGATGCTATTGCAGGTGCTGTTGTGCAGCTTTTAGATGAAGACTATAAACCTATTGATTACTCTATTACTAATGATAAAGGAGGATTTAAGCCCTTTGCAAAGAGTGGGGTGTGGTTAAAGTTTAGCTGCATGAATTATCGTGCCGACACAATAGAGGTCTCAAGATTATCTAAAATCATAAAACTAAAACCAGAAATCTATCAACTTAAAGAGATAATGGTTGTAGCTCCAAAGATACGTCAATATGGCGATACTATTTCATATAATGTAGCGAGTTTTGCAGGGGTAACAGATAGAACAATCGGTGACGTCCTTGATAAAATGCCAGGGATTAAGGTCAGAGAAAGAGGGCAAATAGAATATAACGGGATACCCATTAATAAATTCTATATCGAGGGGGTAGATATGATGGACTCTCGATATGGAGTCGCCACAAACTCAATCTCATTTTCAGATGTAGCAGCAGTAGAAGTTATGGAGAACCACCAACCTATCAAAGCTCTTGATGGTGTTGCATTCTCGGATAAGGCAGCAATAAACCTAAACCTGAAGGAGGATGCTAAGGCTCGTTGGGCGGGATATATAGAAGTTGGTGGTGGACTTCCAAAGCTGTACACTGGAGAAGTTGCGGCAATGTCATTTGGAAGAAAAATTCAAACCATTAACACACTTAAAGCAAACAATACAGGCAAAGACATTATATCGCAAACATCTGCGACCTCACAGATGGAACTTGTCGCACGACAAGAGAATGGATGTGAAATAGCAGACTATATAACAATTACCCCAAAGCGTGTCCCAAATGTAGACACTCACTTGGGCAATAATGAGTCCCTTAGTACAAATTTTTTGAGTAAAATCTCTACCCAAAGCGATATTAAAGGTAATATAACTCTATCCAATAGCCACTTCCGCTATGAGCAAAAGCGTGCCACGACCTATTTTTTACAGGATAGCACCACTATCAACATAATCGAAGATGAAAGATCTCGTGATCATAATCGCATAGCTTCGGCAAACTTCACATTTACAACTAATTCCAAGGATTTCTATATGCGCAATACCCTCAAGGGGGAGTTCGGTAGTAGCAGTATTTATTTGCAAACTTTGGGAACATATTTGAACGAACAATTCGGCTCTATTCATGCTCAAGACTATAGCAACAATTTCGAGATGATTAAAAGAATTAGAGTCAATACCCTAAATATTTCTTCGTACAATGGCTATGCCTCAAAACCGCAAGAGTTGAGCGTTAATGATAATTTTATGCAAGAGATTTCTGCATCAGTTTTTAGCTCACATACCAAAGCATCTTATGGCTTTAAGACTGGTAATTGGAATATCTTTGCACGAGCAGGGGTTAATTATTATGATCAGAGTGTAAACAACTCTCGTTTTTCATACATCAAACTATATATTGCTCCAAGAGCAGAATATAGGTCACGAAAAGGTTTGGTCTTTACATTTGATCTCCCCTTGAACTACTACATTTCTCAGAACTCTTTTATGCCCTCCTTAAATTCATACATGAAGTTGCCACTATCGGCACGTTGGTCACTAACAGCCAATGCAGGTGCTGCTGAGGGGCAGATTCAAAACCGCTATTTTTATAGCGATGCTATACGTAATGACTATAGGACGATTAGCTACGGAATCTCTGAGTTCTTGTCCCTAAAGAAGGGATATGGCGTACTTGGGTTTGCCTATAAAGATCCACTCACTTTACTCTTTGTAAACGGGTCAGCACAGTATTCTAAAAACATTAATCCCTATATTTTATCACAAAAGTTTGAGGGCGAATATCTCATAAATAGTTTTGTAGAGACTCCGTCTCATAATTCTGCTTTTTCTGCAAATTTCAATATTGGTAAAGGCTATAGGGGAGGTAGAGCATCTATTGGTCTAAATTACGTCTTATCAAATGGGGAGTCATTGCAAAATGGCACTAAGCTAAAATATCGACTTAATCAATTAGGGGTGATAGTTAAAACAAATAAAAAGTTCGCAAAGTGGTTGAGTCTGGAGTATGCAGGGCAATTTCTGATGAATATTCTTGACAACGCTACAAATAAAAGTTGGTTTTTAAACCAATCTGGTCGTGTTATTTTTTCTCTTGCAAAAGAAATTAATATCATAGCACAAGGAGGCTACTTACTAACTGAGAACTCTGAATTATTTTTGCTTGGTGCTACGGCGCAATGGAAGATAAATAGATGTTGGGAATTGTCCATAGAGGCCACCAATCTCTTGGATCAATCGCACTACTTAGTTGAACACTTAAGTGGAACAGAATTTATCTCCACGCAATATAAGGTTCGTTCTCGTTCGATTTTTTTTTATGTAAAACTGAATTTTTGATATAACATAATGCTCCACTCATGGTTGCATCTTTCATTGCCCAATGAACAGAGGGCAAATTGGCATTCCCTGCATGATAAACTTCTTTGTCTTTTATGCGGATGCCTTCTTCAGAGATAGCAACACCTGTGGCCTTACTCTCTCCGAATACCATTTCTCCCTGACTAAGCAGAGACGATGTGCCAAACGAAAGCAACGGATTTTCAAGATATGCGACTCCATCAGCCGGTGTATATCTCAATAATTGTTTGCCACCGATAAGAAGATTGCTCCCGCCGATACGAATATCGCCATACACTTGAAGTCCGTATATCGGTGTGACTCCATCATCCGCAATCTCCTGATAGGTCTTGAGTAGCCGCACGTTTCCCATGCCGGCCTCAAATCCGTAGTTGGCTCGGAGCATACCGGTCATATCGCCACCTGTCTTTTTCAGATAGCCAAGCAATATACCACCCTCCGAAGAACCGTCACCTTCTCCGGCTAATGCACCTGAGATAGCTTCGGCAAACCCGTAAGCTGTATTTCTCAATCGTATGGATGTGCCGTCACCCTCCTCAATGCCGTATGGATTTTCAGGCGTTTTCTTGTCCTGAGCATAAAAAAAGTTGTGATAGAGTTGGCTATATATGGCATAGCACAGGCTGTTCGGGTCTAACTGCCCGATATCAGGAAGCAGTACCGCACTCACTTCGTATAAGCAGTTTTAGAGAGAAATTTCTGAATTTTGGAAGCAAGTGATGGGAAGTTAGGAGAGTTGATTGCAGGCATCGTTCCCATCAATGTAGGGGTCATAATCTTACTGCACTCGGTGATAAATTCGAGCATTAGTTGAGCAAGTTCATTGCCCAACACTAACGGTTCCGTCGCCTGTTCATCGCCGATAGTAACCTTGTTATCTGCAACCACCACAGAGGTGCTGTTTACCTTCTGCTCAATCTTGTTTTTGGTTTGATTGACCTCTGATTTATCCACTTTCTGACCGATAGATCCAGGTGTTACAATTATCTCCGCCTGCTTGTCGTTTTTGTTCTTGGCTATGGTCTTAATCTCTTCTGCCGTATACCGGGTCGAAGTTTCATTGCCTGTCTTCTCCAATTCATCGTAGTCTGGTGAATCGTTGTTCTCCGGGTCTAACTCCTCGGTCTCAGCCACGCCAATAACGCTTTCCTTGTGTGATAGAAGTTGGATAAAATCGGCATGTGAGAAATTCAGGACATAGCTATACTTGGTGGCGGCATCGGTAACGATAGTCACATCTGAGAACAGTGTCGGAATAATCAGAAACCCGCCGGAGTTGTCTTTTATCCCTGCCAACAATACTCCTTGATGGGTAATCGGTTCGCTGCTGGCGGTCTCATCTGGGAACTCTCTAACGTCAATTGTTCCGCACAGTTCTCCCTCTTCGTGTATCTTGGCAACATAGCCGTGTATCATACGTGCCGTACCCACGCCACCCGTACCGCAACCCGACATATTAACCCGTTCGATGCTTCTCCCTAACGCTATTTTGCGGATAGCCTCGCTAATCATCCGCTGACTATTCTTTGATTCCATAGTTTGCTTTTGGGGAAGAATAGCGACATAAGACATTACAAGGTTAAACCAGCTTCAACTAAATTGCAACCAATGTTTTTGTACAAGCCCTGATGCTGTATCCTATTAAATGAAACAAATAATGCGACAGTTACCTATTATTTACGACAAAATACACATTCAAAAACCTATTATTTGAAACAAATCGCTATCTTTGTCCCAGAAAACCAATAAACGAATAATTATGTTTCAACGAGCAGCACTTGTAGAACTCCAAAAATGGAGTGAGAAATCAGATCGTAAGCCTTTGATATTAAGAGGAGCAAGACAAGTCGGTAAAACAACACTGGTGGATGTTTTCGGCAAGGGTTTTGATACCTATCTTTATGTTAATCTTGAGATTGCACAAGCTTCAAATCTGTTTGAAATATATGATGACATAGAAGACCTTTTGGAAAAAATATTTTTCTACTGTAATAAGACTCGTCAGAAAGGACGAGTTCTGCTGTTTATCGATGAAATTCAGAATTCACCGAAAGCAGTTGCCCAATTACGCTATTTCTATGAGCAAATTCCAGAACTATACGTTATTGCAGCTGGTTCTCTCCTGGAAAATATGATTGACCGGAAAGTTTCATTTCCAGTCGGGCGTGTAGAATTTATGCCGATTCGACCTTGTAACTTTACGGAATTCTTAGGTGCGATTGAGGAGGAAAACATCAAAGAACTTATCCAATCAACCTCTATGTCCGATGTGATACACCAAAGAGCTATATCGTTATTTAACACCTATACACTGATAGGAGGAATGCCTGCTATCATAAAAGAATACGCTGCAAGTCATGATATAATAGCCTTAAATCCTATCTATGAGTCTCTTTTGGCCAGTTATGCCGATGATGTAGAAAAATATGCCAGGAATCAAACTCTTACCAATGTAATTCGCTTTATTCTTAGCGCAGGGTACACAATGGCTGCCGAAGCAATTACAATGACAGGATTTGCCGGATCTACTTACAAATCGAGGGAGATAAGTGAAGCCTTCCGTACTTTGGAAAAGGCGATGCTGTTAGAATTAGCATATCCTGTTACCTCAACTACAATTCCGTTGGTGGCTCAACAACGCAGGGCTCCCAAATTATTATGGCTTGATACAGGGTTGGTAAATTTTGCAGCAGGGATTCAAACAGAAGTTTTTGGTCAGAAAGACATATTGGATGCGTGGAAAGGCTTAATAGCTGAACATATCGTTGCCCAAGAGCTATTGGCTGCCAATAAAAGTCTTCTATACAAACGTCATTTCTGGACGAACCCGCAAGCAGGAACCACTTCCGAGGTGGATTTTGTAATACAATTCCGTAATTACGTTATTCCGATAGAAGTTAAATCGGGCACGAATTCAAAACTAAAATCATTACACGTCTATATGGATAAAGCCCCGCATCATACCGCCATACGTATTTGGTCCGGAGCTTTCGGAATAGACAAAATAACAACTGCCGAAGGTAAAGAGTTTAATCTGGTAAATATTCCATTTTATTATATCGGTCAATTAGAGAGTATTTTATCAAAATTGGAGATATAAACAGAATGATTTATCGAATCAGGTAAGGTATCGTTATGCGTTGTCTATACCCATTCACTCCGAATGTGGTTGTAACTTCTTCCACTAAATAAATTCCGTTCTTGGAGGGGTTGCGGTCATCGATAAGTTCCAACTGTACGGCAGTATTCAGAGCCAAATCTCCGAATAAGTTCAGGTGTCCGGTAATGCCGTTCAGGTTGTAGTTGCGGAAATACTCAATAGTCTCTTCGACCAGTTTATCGGAGTTGATTTTCATATTCGGACTCATATACGGTACAATGGTATAGGTGTTTAAATCGACCTTTGTCTTGGTATTCGCTCCTTTGGCAGTGGTATTGCCGGTTACTTTGTGGGTCTTCTTGCTAATCTGAGTAGCGTTTACCGTCTGAAACTCTTTACTGCCTTTGACCGTAGGGTTATATTCCGGATTCATACGCACCGTAACCTCGAAAAACTTCTCGTCCGAACCCAACGCCTTGCCTGTCACTGCCAGGAACTTGGGGTCGGTCTTTACAATCTTCAAGTCATTATCGGCAACATGGTAGTTTAAGTAAACTTTGAATGGTTTGGCTTCGCTATCCTGTGGAAAGACCGGTTGACTTTTCGACGATGAGTACGGGCGGCCAATAGCGATAGTCGGCATATTGTCCGGGCTATTCTCGTCATATTTCAAATAGCAGTAAACCTTATACTTCGACCATTCAGAAAGAATATCGGCAACGGTAAAGTTGTCGGTAATCTTCACTTTGCCAATCTGTATATCAAACCGCTTGGTCTCGCTGTGTATCTCAAAACCGGTATCTTTCAGCAAGCCATATTTTTCACCCAACACATCGTTCACACTCACTGAGGATTTGGTTTCAAATTTGGGAGCCTGTTTTAATTTCAATTTGTACGCCATATTCTCGCATTGAATCTCAAATCGGCTATCTGAATTATAGCCGGAGATATAGCCGTCAAACATATTTTTCAGCATTCCATTATAACCTAATTTGATATTGACACGCTGGCCAATCTTAAAAGAAGTTTCATTCATCGCTTGCTGAGAACTCCGCTTTTCGATAATCACCCCGTCCTGCATAATCTCTGTTGTGATGCGTGAAGCATCTTTCCCCTCTATGGTAGCGTTACCAATAACGGTACTCTGGTAGACTGTCCCCTTCGGAAAGACAACCTTTGCCGTTCCTATAAGCGTTTTGTAGCTCTCGTTAATCTCTATCTCCTGAACCTCAGTCAGCATTATAGGCTCTTTTATCACCATCGGGTTGTCGGGGTCGGCATCACCGATAGTAATTTGGCAACAAAGCACATCCAGCATATCTACACCCATAGCCGACAATATAGTTCTGTTCTTGAGCCATTCGATTCTAATTTTGTGTAGAATATGAGCCGCATGATCCGATGGACGAAATGCTAATCCGGAGATACAAAAAGAGGGGCCGACTAACTTTGATCGTTAGACAGCCCCCTTTCCAGTAGCGCGACCCAGGATTGAACTGGGGACCTCATGATTATGAATCTAAAAAAGTCCGTTTTATAGGGTTTTATCTTTTTAGATATTTTTCGTACTTGACTAATTATTAAGTGATTGCAAAAAAACATCACTCTTTCTATTTCTATCAATTTATAGGCTTTTAAGGGACTTGTTTGTATATTGTTTGTCGTACTTTTACACAACAAATGCCCCTCCCCTATCACTCTAAGTGCATTTTCTCACAAACTCTCAAAGAACTATAACTCTAATGTTTGTACAAAAATAGCCTTATTTCGGGAATTACCCAAAATAAAGCTACTAAAGTTTAATTATATATCAATAGTCTATGAATTCGGTTTAGAAACCTGTTTTTCGAAGTTAAGTAATCTACTTGGAACAAATGTTACGTATCTCATATCTGACGTAGCACCCATTGTTCTTGTTTGCATATTATAGAATTTACGCCCTTTCTTAACCTTGAAGACAAACTTGCCAAGGTTTCGGAGGCGTACTTCATTGCCTTCGCTTAAAGCCTCGTTCAAGACTTCAATAAATGGGTCAACAATACTTTGTAACTCCCATTTGGGGTATCTGGTTTTAGATGTTGCCATCTTCTGATATAAGCGATCTATTAGCTCTTCTTTATTTAGCGCCATATATTTTATTGATTTTGAGTTTAAAAAATAGCTTCTCCGGGCCTCCCGGCAGAGAAAAGCTGGGTTCATAACAATCTAAAATCAATCAATTAACTTTTCTCATTATAGTCGGCCGGGGTTTCTCCCCACTTGTCATTGTTCCAATGGACAACCTCGATGCTGTCGATCTCTGTGGCAAATGCTTTTAGGAATATCTCGGCTCGTTTCAGTGCGGGATGCGACTTTTTAGACGCTGTTCGTTTTGCCTGAAACCAAGCGATAGCGGTACTGCTATCCGTATAGATGAGTCTGGGTGTGTAGCTATGGGCGATGATATACTTCACCGCCTCTACTACACTAAGAAACTCTCCAATATTTATAGTTTGGTTCCCGATACTCTCGTTGAATAGCTCTTCGCCTGTTGCAATGTCTACGGCTCGAAAGCGTGTCAGCCTGTTTTTAACGGAATGTGCGCCGTCGGTGGCTATGCCACACTGAGGGCGCATCATTTGAGCGTGTGATCCGGGATAATGAATCCGTCGCTCTGCATACGCCTGACAACCTGTTTGGCTTGTTTTGTCAAGTCGTCGATGACGAGTTCCGGATTTTCAATGTCTTCCCGTTCACGAAGGAGTTTTATAACTCCGGGCAGTGTGCGGCTTGATGCGCTCTTGCCGTCCTTCGGGTCGAAGAATACGGTTTTGTTTCCGAAAGTAACCGTAACCTGATAAATACTCTTGGGGACGATAAGCGTGTCCACCTGGGCCTGAAATAACATGGGCAATGCTTTGACCACCACATATCCACTGCCGTTGTGCATAGGTTTCAGTTCCACAGCGTACAACTTGTTTGGCTGGATAGTTCCTTTCAGTTCCTCTGAAAGTACACATATCTTCTTACCAAAACGGGAGTCTTCTCGAACTCCCATTAACTTTTGTGTTTTGGAGTGACGGGACACGAATCCAATCAGTTCACCCGTCTGCTCCGATTTCGCAAACTTAATCTGCGTTTTTTCTGCGATCATTTTTAATTCATCATTTTCAACTTTTTGCGGTCAATTGACAATCTGTTATTCAGTCAGTATGTTATTTTAGAAGGTCAAAGTTAGAGGAATTTTTCCACTCCGCCAAACTTTATGTATCTAATTTACTGATGGTTATACTTCGGAATATACAGTACTGTTCCGTATTTACCCTGTTTGCGTTCCGACTCGGTAAAATGCGTGTAACGTTCATCTGTAGAGGAGGTTCGCCAGCACTCCCAGTAACGATATGTCCGTATAGAATCGACCGATGGAGAATATATATCAATTTCTTTTATATAAAGAACTCCCTGATCGGTTCCATAGTAGGGTTCAATGCACCCTCCGTCGGGTAAATCCGGATTAGGCCGTAAATATTGGTCTTCCAACCGTTGTCCAATCACGAAGATATTTACCAGCCGAACGTCAGGATCTACATCGAATTTTTTGGCATATTCCGCCACGTCGTAAATATCGGTGTTGAAGAAGTTGTGTCCGAAATGGTCGATCACGGTTTTCACGAACTCTTTTTGGGCTTCCCGGATATGCTTTCGTGACTTAATCTCTTTGGCTCGCTCTGTTGAGACGGCATTTGTGGTGTACCATAGGAAATCGAAACCAACCTTCGTGCTGTCGTAAATGGCATGGCGGTCATACATCTCACGCTCTTTCATATATGTGTCATCCATCGGGTCTATCTTCTCGCCGAAACAGCTTTTGAACAGCCCGACGATTATTATCAAAATAATGAGGGAGGTTGTTCCGCCAATAATTGTGACAAGGAAACAACCTCCCTCCGCTATACGAGTGAGTTTATTCATCTTCCATTGAGATATTAGGTTTGTAATCTCCGGACATATCCCGCATCTCAGAGATACACATGGGGTGTCCCGCATCTAACAATCTATTTGAATAAACTTCTATGTATGAAGCCGGAAATCGTACTGTTTCCTGTCCATCTTCTATAAAAGTATTTAATGTGAGTGTCTTTGCTATAATTTTAGCGTCTTTGTGATATGCCTCGAAATTATCTCCGTTCCGAAAAAGTATCAAGGTATTCGTTCCCCGGCGAGACTTCATCTGCTTGAGAAATGTCATTTTCATTGTCTGATTCATATTCGTAATTTTTAATGGCTTTGTTAATACAACTATCGCATACACCGTTATTCCGTCCCCACTTGTATGCGGTGATAAGTCTTCCACATCGCACACAAACTCGCTTCTTATGTATCATCCTTTCGTAGATGATCTGTTCGATATAGCTTTTGGATACATCGTACTTTTTCATCAATACGTTGATAATATGCCCTTTTTTGAATGTTCTCTCCTTTACCAAACACGCAAATTCGTATTGAATAAGTCTGGAGCGCACCTTCTTTGGGTCAAAGTACTCTTGTAGCCGGTTAATTACAGCGAAATCTACCTTACGTAGCCGGGCAAGCATAAATAACTCTTCTTTTGTCAGTTTCTGTTTCATTGCTTTGATATACAGCAAACGGCAGGATATACCTTTGTCAGTAAGAGTGTTATGCAGGATAAGCATTTACAAGACAACAAAGATATTTGTTTTTATTTTATTACCTGCTGTTTCGCTTTTAATTGATTGTTAATTAGTTGCTTTAATTCTTCCGTATTGGAGACCAACTGTTTTGGTCCGATAGGGTTTGCACTCTTCATTGGAGTGAAATATATTCTGTAATCTCCGTTTTCCGGTACAGAAAACCCACCGACAGTAGTTAGTCCAATCTTTATCCTATAATACCCCTTAATCGGGAGATAAGTTTTAGGATTGGGAATTTTAAGCCCCTTTCTACGCATACATTCTGCTAAACTTACATAGATTGGGATAATGACATCCTCCACAAAAGATGGAGTGGAGAAATTCGTTATTCCCTTTCTTTTACGATGAACACAATTAGCCTCGATTTGGCGAAAAAGGTCATCTGTTCTCGTCTTGTAATTGTCTGTTAATTCTTGAAAGTCCATTATTCTATGTTTTTAAGTTGTTGTACCAGTGAATTTAATCGTTGCTGTAATGATTCGAGTTCAAAAAGCAAAGAAGAAGGGACTGTTGCATCAGTGATTTGATATTTTACAATCTGATGCATCAGCCCCCTAATATTTTGCTCCAAGTTCATCTGCGAGAACACCTGTTTCTCTCGTTGGTATTTTTGTAGCTGTTCGTATTGCAGTTTATTCATCATCAATAAGATTCATACGATTATATATGTGAGTTATGCTATCCCTTACCAATGTAGGAGACAGGAGATTATCAAACATGGTTCTTATCTCATCGTCGCTCATCCGTTCTATCTGCTCTTTAAAATAAGAGATGGCTACGGAGAAATAGAGAGCCACCAACGGGCCCTCTTTGAGTAGGTTCTTGATGCGTTCGTCCATAGATGGAGGCGCTGTGATGTGCTTGTTTTCTTTGCCATATTTGTTTAATATTTAATGAATCGAACCCAGCATTCCAAATCATTGAAAGATTCGTCGTTAATTCTCTCTGTGAACTCTTCGGGAGTGCAAACCTCAATGGTTTCACTACCGTCATTCCAGAGTTTAATTAGTTCCACATCGGATATATTGCGTGGTATATCTATGGAAAAAAGAAAGACTTTTAATTCTGGTTCAGAAACAGATTCAGATTCCTTTCCTGATAGTTCGTGGTAATAATTCCAAACCGACACCAACCAGTCGATATTGATTTCTGAGAGGTGACGTTCTGTGTCATCTTTACCTGTGATTAAATTACGAAGAGTACATCTGCCGTCTGTTTCGAAATCAACAAGGCGATATGCATTGTAGACAGGCATTCCAAATCCATTTTCATCGTCACCTTCCTCCTCGATATAGACAAGATGAGGTAGCCAACCCTCTGGGCGGTCTGTTATGGCAGACAGTCTGCTTATTAGTTGTTGCTGTAATTTGTTAACTTGCTTTTGATAATTCATTTTGATTGTTTTTAGGTGTATAAATCCAAATAGTATAAACGTATCCGCTTCCGCCACGATATGCAATGGCATTAGAAGCACCATTGAAGGTTTCCCAGCTACATTCACCCACAGAATAGTTATCTTTAAAATTCTCTTGATGAAATTCCGTGAGCATCTTTTTAGCTTGTTCGCTTACCTCATCGCTCGTCAGTATATATTGCACTCCATTCTGCACGGTGGTGATAAAGTATAGTTTGCAACCATTGCACCGGATAATATCGGGATCACCTTCCATCATAGAAAGTGGCTCAAACATTCCATCGTCAGGGTCGATATCAAAACTCTTTACCCAGTCGTGCAGTTCCTGATAATACGCAATTCCGGCACTTATTTCAGTTACTATTATTTCCATGTTAGATTTCGTTTAAGAACTCATATACTTCAGTCAGGATAAATTCATTAACTCCAAACTCACAGAGTGATTTCAGGTCGTTCAACGAATCGCAATAGTAGAATAACAAATCGTCTTTGTAGTCCAATCCGCAGTCAAGTTTTATCATCACATCACAGAGTGGGCTGTTATCCAAGAATTTCACACAGCAGGAGACATAAAGAGGTTCTTCATTATGCTCATTCATAAGGAAGCCGCTTTTTCGTCTTGGCGATCTATAGTACTTATTTGTAATTTTCATGCAAATTTTCGTAAAGGCAAGGAGAGATAACAGTTGATTGCAAATTTCCCAGATGGCACAAAACACATATTATCTATTTTGTATAATCTAAAATAGATAGTATTTTTGTGGAAAACTGAATTATATGAAAAATCCGTTTATAATTAAGTCCTATGTCTCGAAAGAGTTATTCTGCGATAGAGAGCAGGAGCTCGACGTTTTAATACGTAATTCTCAAAATGGAGTTGATACAACCCTTATTTCTATGCGTAGAATGGGTAAATCGGCGCTGATATATCGTCTTTTTGATGCAATGAATGAGCAAAAAATAGACTTCATCACTGTCTATACTGACATTTATGCAACGAGATCGCTTTCCGATTTCATCAAATTTCTTACAGAATCAGTGCTTAAGACATTCCCGGAAGATAGCAGTTTCGGCAAGAAATTTATGCAATTTATCAAGTCGCTCCGCCCTATGATCACTTATGACCCCATTTCAGGAGAACCACAAGTGCATATAACCTATCAATCTGAGCAAGAAAAAGCACATACTCTGAAAAATCTTTTTGATTACCTTGATAGTCAGGGCAAGAAGATACTGCTTGCGATTGATGAATTTCAGCAAATCAGGGAATATCCGGAAAAGAATATTGAAGAACTGCTGCGCACTTATATTCAGCGAGTGAAAAATATTTATTTTATCTTTTGCGGCAGTAAAAAGCATATGATGATAGATATCTTCTCTAACGCAAAAAAGCCGTTCTATTCCAGCACTCAATTTATAACACTTGGTAAGATACCTTATGAGAATTACTATGAATTCATAGTTAATCTATTTAAGATGGATTACAGAGATATACTTCCAGAAGCGGTAGAATATATCCTTGAATGGACTCAAAGACATACGTATTATGTTCAATCGCTTTGTAACCTAATTTATGCCAATGGAGCTAAAACAATAACAGTAAATGAGGTTAAACAGGCTTGTGTACAGATATTGCAGATGAATGAAACTGTATATCTGCAATACCGAAGTTTACTTACGGCAGGACAATGGAATTTTCTCATTGCCGTAGCCAAAGAGCAGTCGGTATCACAAATTACAGCTAAAGCATTTCTTGCAAAATATAATATCGGAACGCCTGCCAATTCCAGGCGTATAGTTACCTCTCTTACCGAAAAAGAATTGATAATAGAAACCGCAACAAAAGATGGAATATATTTTTCCGTATATGACCTCTTCTTTTCACGATGGTTAGAGCGCGAGTATTAATACCCTAAGCACAAGTCAGTAGTTTATTATAATCATTTATGTTCTTCGGGAGTCCCCGACCCGTTGACTTACGGAATATATGATGTTGCCTCTTTGTAGCTCGGACTGGAATGGTTGCCATGGTTGTTTTTGTCGTGTTGGGGCGCATCGCTGTGATTTGTAAAGGGAGGCATCACAAGATAACGCTCCACCCAATCTCGATACTTCCATGCAGAGATTTCCCGGAACCAAACTTCATAGTCTACCCAGTAAGCTTGAAGCATATTGGTGGTTTGCGGCATGTCGAAGTACGTCAAGTTACAGCGCTCGTTGAGAGCTGGTTCTTTACTTTTTGCATCTTGAATGACAACATTGATGCGCTGGAATATCTCGAAAGGTTCGCATTCTTTATCAGGATCACTGTTATTCAAGTTGTTCAAGATGAAACGCACGCGCATAGTGGCCCGGCCTTCGCCGATACGCTGTTGTTGTACCAGATAACGCACATTGACAAAGTGAACGAAGATTGCAGGGAAAGCAACCTCCATCTCTAAATTGGTATCACGGATAATACGCAGGTATTGCCCGTTGTCTATTGCAATGGTTTTGAAAAGCGGTGAAGAGGTTGGATCTTCCGGGTTTTCACGGATAGTAAGCAATGCTCTTTTTACGGCATAGTACATCTCGGCAAAGGGATTCTTTGTTGCCTCCTCCGGTATAGAGACCTTTGGTGTGTGAGTTGATACCGGAGGTTGTGTTGCGCTGGGTTGTTTGGACTTCCAAACTTTCTTCTCTTTTATCATGTGTGAGGAAATCCTTTGAAAATTGTTGGTATTATCCTGTGGTTATTATCGCTCCACAAGGCATCTGAGACGCGATATTCGATAAAAAAACGGCGTGCTTTAGTCAAGGCCGCGAGTCTGTTTTTGCTTCTTTAATATTGATATAATAATGCTTGAATCGGTCGAGTTATAATTTTTGGAGGGAATGGAAGAGCGGATGTCTACGTTAAACATCTTATCTCCCTCCTGCGGATACGTAAGGATATTTCCTTGCGCCAGTTGGTCTTCTTTCTTTCTGCTTCTCTGGATGTAGCGGATGATATGTTTGCATCGGGGAATTAACAGGCATCATCTGTAGTGTTACAGCTATAAAATTGCCGTGAGTTATCTCCTTTCCATCTGATGTAAAATAAATTAACGGATTTATACGCTATAAATATGGAAATTAATAATACGTTAAAAC
>CAZYQA010000004.1:13229-23588 GCA_964649555.1 uncultured Muribaculaceae bacterium | reverse complement strand
ATTAGAAGAGATAGCGGAAGATGCTATCACTGTTGAATAAAAGAATAAGCAAAGAATAGTAATATGCAAAAGATAGCAAAACTCCTATTGAAACTAATGGGATGGAAAACAATGGATGGTCCTGTGCCTGAGCCTAAATGTTTGATACTTGGGGTTCCTCATACATCGGGATGGGATTTTATAATCTCATATTTATTTTACACTTCGGTTGGTGGAAAAGCAAACGTTATGATTAAGAAGGAGTTTTTTTGGGGCCCACTAAGCCCACTATTAAAAGCTCTTGGAGGTGTACCTGTAGATAGAAGCAAAGGGGCATCAGTTATAAGAAATACAATTGAAGCAATTAATAAAGCTGACAAAATACATCTTGCAATTGCACCTGAGGGTACAAGGCATAAAACAGAGAAATGGAAAACAGGATTTCACAAAATTGCTACTGCTTGTGATATACCTGTATATATGGGCTATTTTGATTGGGGAAAGAAGCAGGTTGGTAGAGGAGAAAAAATCATCCTTACAGACGATGTACAGGGAGATCTAAAGAGAATACGACAACACTATAAAGATATGGGAGTAGTTGGTAAAAATAAAGATTGTTTTACCGTAGGATCAGATTTGGAATAATAATTGCATAATTACACTCCCGTAAACCTACAAAACTAAATTATAATGGTTAAATACACAACTTTAAGTGGCCTATTTGATTATAGCACAAGCACTTATAGTAAAAACAGATTTACCTCATTCATCAAGGGTGATTATTACACTTATGGCGGATTCGGTAATAAAACAAGAGAAATTTCCGAACTCCTTCTTAAAAACAATGTAAAATTTGGAGATAAGGTTGGAGTTTTATCACAAAATATGCCTAACTGGGGTGTTGCATTTATGGCAAGTGCTGCCTTCGGCAGAGTTGCTGTCCCTATGCTACCCGATTTCTCTGAAACAGAGATTTCGAATATCGTTAAACACTCTGAGTGCAAAGCAATATTCGTTTCAAAGAAACTTTATCACAAATTAACAGAGGAAGCTATCTCGCAAATAAATTTAATTGTTGAGATTGATAGTTTTACTGTACTTAAAGGTGAGAATATTTCTGAGGCAGAGAGAGATGAAATATCAAAATTACATAGCAATACAAACCATACTCCACACGAGATGGATTTGGCTACAATAATTTATACCTCAGGTACAACAGGAAATTCAAAAGGTGTAATGCTTAGTCATAAAAACCTAATCTCACACCTATACTCAGCAATGGAAATGAGGCCTAGCTTCGAGTGGGATGTATGGTTATCTATTTTACCTCTATCGCATACACTTGAGTGTAGTTTATCATTCTTATTGCCGCTATCATCAGGATCACAAGTATATTACTTAGATAAAGCTCCTACCCCAACCGTTTTGATGCAGGCATTAAAGAGTATTCGTCCTACAACGCTATTGGTAGTGCCATTGATTATAGAGAAGATTTACAGAAACTCTATTTTACCTAAAATCAATGCTAAACCGATAACAGCTAAAATGTACAAAACAACTCTTGGTAGAAAGTTTTTGCATTACATGGCAGGCAAACAGATGAAAAAAATGTTTGGTGGCAGAATGAGATTCTTTGGAATAGGTGGTGCGAAACTGGATGGAACAGTTGAGCAATTCTTATATGAAGCAAAATTCCCTTATGCAATAGGTTACGGGCTCACAGAGTGCTCACCTTTACTAGCGGGAGCAGCTCCACACCAAGTTGAATGGCAAACCACAGGCCCTGCTGTACCGGGCGTGACATTAAAAATAAACAACCCCGATCCTATAACAGGAGAAGGAGAAGTGGTTGCGAAAGGTGATAATATTATGGCCGGATATTATAAAAATCCTGAAGCTACAGCGGATGCCTTTACATCTGACGGATGGTTCAGAACAAAAGATTTAGGATATATCGATTCTAAAGGGTGGCTATCTATAAGGGGCAGACTAAACAATATGATTGTTGGAGCGAGTGGTGAGAATATTTACCCTGAAGAGATTGAAACAGTAATCAACTCGCATGAACTTGTTACCGAATCTCTTGTAACTTCTCAAAATGGAATTCTGGTAGCAAAAGTTTGCTTAAACCCGGAAAAAATAGAGACTCTGCACAAAATAAAGAATGAATATTTTGAAACTTACCATAAAAAGAAAGTTCAACTTATTGAGAGCTATGAGCAGAAGAAAAAAGAGTGGATGGCTGAGTATGGCAATAAGATAGATGAGTGGAAAGATGAATACGATACAAAGCGTAGAGAGTGGTTTAAGGCTTATGAAAAGAAAAGAGATGAAGCTATGCACTCATATATCACCTCTTATAATGAGAAAAAAATTGCTATGGAGAGTAAATTAGCAGGTATTGAGACTGAAATCCACAAATATGTAAATGCAAAAGTTAATAAATTTTCAAGAGTAGCAATTGTGCAGGTGATGCCTGGAGAGTTTGAAAAAACTGCTACACACAAAATAAAGAGATATTTATATAAGAATTAAAATTCTTATATTTGCCGGAGTCGATTAACTCCGGCATTTTTTATACAATATATTATATGAGTAGAATTAAGCTAATAACTATAGGGATAATAATTCTCTGTAGCTCTTGTGCCAATATTTCTTTTGGACAAAAAATTAAATCTTATAATTGGGATTATGTAATAATAGATTCTACATGGAACCCTAATAATAAAGAATTAAAATCAACATCTATTATTGCCAAGTACAAACCAAAAGTTGATGCACTTATGGTACCTATAGGTGCAACAGAAGAGGAGATGGACAAATATGCTCCGGAGAGCCCTCTATCCAACTTAGCAGTAGATATTATTTATAAATATGGAAATAAATACCTTAAAGAGAACAATCTTGATGGGGAAATAGCAATGTCAATGCTAAATTTTGGAGGAATCAGAACATCTCTGCCTAAAGGAGATGTAACTCCTTATGACATATTATCAATATTTCCATTCGATAACAGAGTTGTAATCCTAAATATCCAAGGTAAATACCTTAGAGGCTTGTTTGAAAACTTTGCAAAGAGAGAGAGAGTTGAAGCTATAGGAGGGATGGAGATAGTAATTAATAAAGGGGTACTGGAAAAAGCCTTGATTAATGGTGAACAAATTGATGACAATAAATTCTATAATGTTGCCACTATTGATTTTTTAATGAATGGAGGGGACAATGTTTATGGGCTTAAAAATCACAGAAGTGTTATTGAAACAAATGCACTAATGAGAGATGTAGTTATTGAATATGTTAAGGAGCAAACTCTTGCCGGCGAAAAGATAAAAGGGAAAGAGGATGGCAGAGTAGTAATAATAAAATCTAAAGAATAACAAGATGAGAAAGTTTATATATACATTTATATTATGTGCATTTACCGCCGTTACATTAAACGCACAAAAACTGATTATTTTACATACCAATGATACACATAGCCAGATTACACCTCAAACAGCAGGTAGTGAAAAAGGGCTAGGAGGATATGAGAGAAGAGAAAATTTCATAAATAGCATACGCGAAAAGCATCCACAAACTATATTATTGGATGGAGGCGACTTCAGCCAAGGCACACCATATTTTACCCTATTTGGTGGAGATGTAGAGATTGAATTAATGAATGCTTTGGGATATGATGCTGCGGTAATTGGTAATCATGAGCTTGATAATGGGCAAGCTGAACTTGCAAGAAGAATCAAAAATGCCAAATTCCCTATTTTAAGTGCAAACTATGAGTTTGATGATAACTCACCCCTAAAAGGATTGGTTGAGCCATACACCATAATTGAAAGAGGTGGTAAGAAGATAGGCATCATAGGAATCACAACAAACCTAAGAGGGCTTGTATCTCCTAAGCTAACAGAGGGTATGCACTACCAACACCCTTATAAAATAATGAATAAGCTAGCACTTAAATTAAAGAAAGAAGATAAATGCGATTATGTACTCCTACTTACCCACGTAGGCTACGATCATGGAATTGAGCAAAACCCTTCTGATGATATGCTGGCTGCAAATAGTGAAAACATAGACTTAGTAGTAGGTGGACACTCTCACACTCATATCGAAAAACCTAAAGTTGTAAAAAACAAATTGGGCAAAGATATTCCCGTAATACAAGCGGGCTCAAAAGGGAGTGAAGTTGGTAGATTTATAATAAAATAAATCGTTTTATTTGCAAAATAATTTCTTCCGTTCTTTTTTTCGGACGGAAGGAATTTATTTTTGCATTTAGAAATTATAACAATATGTGCGCACAATTTGTTAGGAGATTTATGAACTTTATAAATTAAATTATTATTAATAATTTTAACTTAAACGATTACGGCGTTAAAACTATGTCTCAACAAGAGATGCAAGAAAAAAATGGAGGTTTTACTCCTTTAGTAATATTAGGTGTATCTTTCTCAGCTAAGGCTGTAGCTGGATGGATCGGAGGATGTTTTCTTGCAGGTGTAGGTGTAGGAGCAACAGTCGCAGCATCTAAATAATAATATGAAACTCAAATCACAAAAAATGGACGTTGAAACAAAAAGATTATTAATAATAATCACTGGTTGTGCTTTTTTAATAGGTGTACTAATTGGTGGATTTATTGCTTATAAATTAGACGTTAACAAAACGATTACGCAAAACAACGAAATACATAATAACTATGAAAGGAAATAATTTTACCATTGAACAATATGGCGTGACAGAGTTGTCAAAAAGCGAAGGACAAGCAATAAATGGTGGAGTTGCAGGGGACTATTAATTGGAGCTGCTGTAGGATACGGATTATATAAACTTTGCAAGTGGATAGCAAAATAAGAAATACATAGTTTTATGCAACTTGTTAGAAAGAAGGGTGTTTCGAAATTAAATCGAAGCACCCTAATGTTTTACTTTATTTCAGGCTTATGCTCACTCCTTATTATATATCTCACAGATAAGCATGCCACTATGAAATATACAACGGATTGAATACATAATCCCCAAAATTCAGGCTTTAAGAGAGAGAACTCTGCTCCCATACTATTTATTTTAATAAAACTTTGTACCCCAAAAGTGGATGGGAAAAGGTATGAAAAATATCTCCAAAAGAGCGGCATATTTGAGAAAGGCCAACTAAATCCACTCAGAAACAATAATATTATACTAAAAAATAGGAACATTACCATCCCTGTTTCTCTATTTTTTACAACAAGCGAAAATGATATTGCAAAAAAAGTTGAAGCAATTAAGAACGGTAGCAATATCCTGTAAACATCCCAAACACTTCCCAACACAGGCAGATTAAATATTCTAGGTATTAAAACCAAGACGTACACCGATATAAAAGAATATATCAGAACCAGTGCAGAGCTTTTGCCTATCACTATCTTAAAAATATCAGTAAGAGAGCCACGCACAGGATAGATCTCTTTATGCCTTTTCTCCTCTCTCATGGTGCCTCCCAACATTCCTGTTCCGAAAAATAGAGTTTGGTAAATTATTATAACCAATAGAGCGGGAAGGAAAAAACTTGTGAATCCGTTTGCCGGATTGTATAAAATCACCTCTTCATAAGGGAGAGCACTGATCATTTGCTCTGCCTGCTCCCCTACTACCCCTTTTGCAGCATAATTATCAATCTGGATATTTCTCATTTCATCCAGCATTACATAGTTTACAGCAAATGCAATAGCTTTATAAACCATGAAGCAGCTCATATTCATATATGTAGAGATATGTGCTTGCTCCCCGTTTACCAGCTTATTATTAAAATCTCGTGGAATCATCACAATTCCATGCACATCTCTAGCTGTCATCAATGCCTCAGCCTGATCCATGTTCACACAGCTGATCACCTCAACCTCTTTGGTAGCTTCCAACTTCTTTATAAACTCCCTGCTTGCACTACTTCCCGAATCATCAACAACGGCTACAGGAATATCATGCAATGTTTCATTATAATAAACATAATTATAAAGGAGGGGATATGCTATCCCTGCTACAAAGAATATTACCATTACTCCTGAGTCCTTAAATATGCTTTTGAGCTCTGTTAAGAATATATCTATAATCTTCATAATCGTTTATTTAAGAGGGTAATTTTGGTTTATAAGAGCTCCTTCTAATCTTCTTATTATCAAAAAAGGAAGAAATAAGAAACAAAATAATATCACAAATTGCAACCAACATGAAGCGAAGCCACCCCCAAGCATACCATCATGCACATATATCAGATAATAATGTCTTAGAGGAAATGCTTGCCCAACACCCCATACGGGGCCCGGCATATATTCCAAAGGGAAAGTCATACCGGCCAGAGAGATTCCGAGCACTCCATATAATGCCGCAAACGATACACCATCTCTGAGCACAGGAAACAATCCTATCATAAACACACCTATTGCCTGAGCCACAATCACAAGTAACATTGTAGCGGCAAATATTGTGAATATGGAGCCTTGTAAAGGGTACCCTATAATTTTGTATAATACTATATCAAGAGTAATTCCCAATACAATAAACATGATGGTATAAGGGAGCAATTTTCCTATTATTGCTTTAAACATAGATCCGTTTGCACATTTTAGCCATTCCCTACCTGTTTTCATTTTCAATTCATATCCGATTGCAAAGATTGTCATAAGTAATACACAAAGTTGCAATATGCCCGGCAAAATTACATTGGCTAAATATACTCCATAGTTTGTCCATGGGTTCCCTATGTAGTGGTTATCAATTACTATAGGTTGTATCTTCCCCATAAGTTTGCTATCTGGTGTACCTTTTGCTTTTAAGACCTCTCTTTGTACTGCTCCCGATGCCATTGAGCCTAAAGTAAGAAAGTTCTTATAAGCTAATGTTCCGGGGATCATAAATGCCTGAGATGAGTAGATACCTATTTTGGGCCTTCTATTAGATAGAATATCCGAATACATATCTGACGGCAACTCAATAAAGCCGTATATCTCACCTTTTTGCATAGCCTCTCTAGCTTCGGTAAAATTTGCATAATTTTTCTCTATCGCCACCCCTTGCATTGAGTTCAATTCTCTTTGTAATCTCCTTGATATTGTAGAGTTATCATTATCAATTATCCCGATAGGGAGCTCCATAGGGAGCCCTTCGTTTAAGAGAGTAAGGAAAAAGATGGAACAGAATAGCATTGTAAATACAGAGCCAAACATATAGATTGGCCTGCTAAACATACGTTTTAGTTCCCTTTTAAATACTTGTTTTATCATAGCTATATCACGGCTTCAATGATTGCACTCATTCCCGGACGTAAATTTTTGATAGCAGAAACAGGCCTTGCTCTCACTTCAAATGTTCTGGCATCAAATTGTCCTGATACTTTTGTTGCTCTCCATGTTGCATAGGAAGCCATAGCTTTTACATAATATACTTGTGCAGAATATGTCCCCTCCCCTAATGCAGGGATTTTAAGCTCCACTGTTTTACCAACCGTAATGTCTTTTAATAAATCCTCTCTTATGCTAAAGCTGAACCATATATCATTCAAGTCAACAATATTCATAATTGGAGCACCTTGCCCAACAAGCTCTCCCGCTTTTGGAAAAACCTCTGACACCTCTCCCGATACGGGAGCAACAAGCGAGATCTCTTTCAGATATGATTTCACTTCATTCAACGTGCTTTCAGAGTAATCAACCATTGCTTGTGCAGCCTCTTTATCCTCTGCCTCTGCTCCGTTTTTTGCCATCTCATATTGTGATTTTGCAGCTTTCTCTGTTGCCAGTGCAGAGTTGTACATAGCCTCAGCTTCATCTCTTTTTTGAGCCGAAACCACCTCTTTATCATATAAATTCTGCACTCTGGTATAAGATTTTTTAGCTATATCAACACCCACAATCGATTTTTGCCACATCTCATAGGCACTCTGTACAATTTCATTTCTAGCCCCTTTCTTAGCTTTCTTATTTTGAGCCTCTGCCGCTGTAAGGCCTGCACTTGCCTGAGCAATCTTGGATCTTATCTCAGGGCTATCAATAAGCACAACAGTATCCCCCTTTACAACCATATCTCCCTCTTTATAAAGGAACTCTTCTATTCTACCTGGAACTTTGCTGGAAACTCTATATTCAGTAGCTTCAGCAGATCCTTGTAATATAATTTCGTGCGGTTTAGAGACTAAGAATCCTACAATTCCAAGCACTACAATAACAGATATTAAAGCAACCAAGCCAATCAAAAGACTTTTACTTGCACTATTTTGTTGTTTCATATATTTATATTTTTATAATTTTAATAGTTATTTTCACCTAAAGCTTTCAATAAATACACCTCACATAATCTCACCTCAATTCCTGCATCAATTCTTTCAGAGTTTGCAGACACCCAAGCTGTTTGCGCTTGGAGCAAATCTATGATACTGGCAACACCTTCATTATATGCCTCATTAGCTAATTTTAAGTTTTCATTAGCTGCAGCAATATTACTAAGAGCTGTTTCAAGTTTTTTGTTAGCCTCCTCAATCCTATATTTACTCTGGTTTACTTGTAATGTTATAAGCTCTTTGGCTTGCTCTATCTTGTGTTGAACAATATTTTGTTGATATTTTGCAGCTCTGTAGATATGCGATTTCGCTCCAAAATGGAAGATAGGCACATTCAAAATTACACTGGCATTAAACATCCCCGAGAATTTATTACTAAAGCCATTATAAACATTTGGGTTTGTAACAATATAATTTGCGGATACCGCCAGATTGGGCATCAAAGCCCCTTTTTTAATGTTTGCATTTGATTTTGCTATCTTGCTCAACATATCCAACTGTTTTATCTCCACCCTATTATCAAATACCGTCTCCATGTTTATATCATTCACATTAGGGATAATCTCTTGTTCAATATCCTCATCTTTGAGCCTGTAATTTCCATTTATATCCAATCCACATAATTGAAACAGAGCCATTTTGGATAGTGCTACACCATTATCCGCTTTTGTACAAGCAAGTGATGCTTCATTATGTTTTACCCTTACATTTAGCAAATCCCCTTTGGTTGCTACCCCCTCTTTGTACATTATATCTACATCACTATTCAGTTTCTCTAATAATGCTTTATACTGATAAGCGAGTTTTTTCTTATTCATTAAAGATACTACTCTCCAATAAGCCTGATCCACCTCTACAATAAGATTTTGTATCTCATCTTTATGTTTAAGATGCTCCACCTCTTCGTTACTTTTTGCGATTCTATTAAGTTCACGTATCTTATTACCCATAAATATAGGTTGAATGAAACCTATGCCTCCTGCAAATACATTTTGCATATCAAACTCCATAGCCTCTTTGGGCAAGTAAGCATAGTTTTTCCACTCTATCTTGCCCGGCTCTTTTTTAGGATCAAAAGGTTGTCCGTTTTTATCTAAAGGGACAGGTTGTCCATTTATAACCTTTATTTCATTATTAATATTTTCCGGTGTAAACCCAAAGCTACCGTCAGCCATCTTTACTCCAACAGGTAGCAATGCGTCTTCATGTAATAATGAGATATCTTTCTGATTATACATATAAGCTGCATTAGCAGATATATTCGGAAAATACTGAGCAAAAGCAGCTTTACTCATTTGCTCGGCAATCTTAATTTTCTCATTTGAGATCTGAATCTCGTTGCTTTGCCTGATTGCAATATCCCTAAAATCTTGCAAAGAGAAAAGCGAATCACTCTGAGCAAAAGCGATACTGCACATAAATACCGTTACAATACTTAGTAATACTCGTTTCATTTATTTAGTTTTTAATTATTATTCTCTTGTTCAATGTTGTTAACAATCTTCTTAAACAGATTAAACATTTTAAAGAACTCCTCTTTGTCAACATCCTTTGTTGCAAGCTCCACGGATTGAAATATTATTTCATTAGCTATCTTCTCCAGATCCTGCCCTTTAGGTGTAAGGTGTATAAGATTACTTCTCCTATCGTTTGGGTCTTGTTTTCTCTGCACATATCCGTTTTTCTCTAAGCTATCAATCAGGCGAGTCATGCTTGCTTTATCTTTGTATGTCATTTCACAGATATATTGCTGAGTCTGCATATCTGCTTCCCACAAGCAGGCCAGAATACTCCATTGCTCGGTAGTAATAGGGAGATTTACACTCTTGAATTGCCTATTCAATCTTCGATTTATTGATGCGCTTACTCTGCCGTTTATAAGCGAAATCAAATCACTAAGTTCTATTTCCATTATATTTATTTTCGTTCGTACACCAACTGTTGATATATCAACTATGCAAATATATGTAAATATTTATTTTCTTTCCAAAAAAAAATTAAGATTCTTAGTATTTATGTGAATCGATGAAATTACAGAAATTTTGCTCTAATATTATTTTAATCCAGATTAG
>CAZYQA010000004.1:0-13219 GCA_964649555.1 uncultured Muribaculaceae bacterium | reverse complement strand
CAGATTAGAGCGCATGGCAAGGCTTTAAGAGCATAAGGGATTACTATACCATACTTTATAGAACGCGGATAAATATCTGTTATAGATAGAGATGTGAGCAAAATACAAAATATCAACAACATTAAATTAATTTTAAACTGAGATTTATATGTTGGGGTTGATACAAACCATATTCCTGCAGCAATCATACCTGAGAAATAGCCACAGCTCTCTGTACCTGTACTGAATAAGAGCATAAAGAAAAGTGCTGAGGCAAGATATGACAATCTGAATGAATAATATTTGTATTGATTTTTTCTGATATAGCCTAAGCAAAATAAAATAATTCCAGGAATAACTAATATTAAATCTGAGTAATTTGGATTTCCTGATATTTTTCTCACCATACCAAGTAACGAAATATTTGTATAATCACAGAACATATTAAGATTGTTCTTAGAACAAAGTGTATAAAACCACTCTTTATATGACTCTATCACAAAGTTTGAGTCTGCATATAGCATTGGGAATAGCGAGAGAGCCAGTATCCAGAATATGAAACTGAAAGAGAATTTTATTTTGTTTTTTGAAAAGAGGAAAAATGCAAGCCCCACAATACCATATATTTTTGTAACAGTACCGAGAGCAATAAAAAATGCAGCCCAGAAATCTTTTTTATTATTTATAAGGACAAAAGAGAATATAATCATCCCAATCAGGCCAATGCTGTATTGATGAAACCCTAGTGCCGTATATAAATCATTCAGGGTAATTATAATAATTAATGCAAATTGCCATCTTCTAAAATTCAATTTCTTTATTGAATAAAATAGGAAAGCACAATTAGCAGTACACCATACAAATAAGCCAATAATTGACGGAAGTATTGCACATGGTGCTACAATTGCTGTAAAAGGAATACCGTATAAAAAAATATCAGTATGTTCAACAGGATACTCAGCATATAGAGAAGAGGATGAGAGAGCGTGGAAAAAAGATTGGCTAAAAATTCTATAATTATTATAACAACCATTCAATCCGGTAATTACAGCACGTAGCGCTGCAATAAACATCCATACAGTAAATAAAAATACAGGTTTTTGTATAAATAGCTTCACTCTCTCAAACATCTTTATAAAGATTTAATGATTAATATTTTAACCATTTTACAATATCTTTCCAGCTTGGCTTTTTACCATACATTAATATACCAACTCTATAAACTTTACCCGATATATAAGCCATGAATATGAATGTAATTATGAGTAAAGAGATAGATAATATAAGCTCCCATACCGGCACTCCGTAAGCAACACGCGCCATCATAACCATAGGTGAGGTAAATGGAATTATCGATCCCCAGAATGATAGCGAACTATCAGGATTTTGAAAAGTGTGTATCATTATAAAAAGCCCAATGATAAGAGGGATAGTTACAGGCATAATCAGCTGCTGTGTATCTGCCTCATTATCTACAGCTGCTCCTACAGCTGCAAACATACTGGCGTATAATAAATATCCCAATGCAAAATATGTGATAAAGCAGAATAATATATACATATAATTCAAACTCTTAAGAGCCTCAAAGTATGCAGCAACTCCCTCTAGTTGTGGCTGTGCTTGAGTTGTAGAGTCTTTAATCTGAGCTATCTGCTCATCAGTTGCTCCTGCCGAATATGCGATATTTTCTATAACTTGTGTCTGCGATGTCACATTCTCTTTCAACGCTTTCTGCCCCATTACATACGTAACCCCCGAAGCTATGCCGATTGTAAGTATAATCCATATCAGAAATTGTGTAAGTGCAACAGATGCTACACCAAGAATTTTACCCATCATCAACTGGAAAGGTTTTACAGAGGATACTATCACCTCTATTATCCTTGTTGTTTTCTCCTCAATTACACTCCTCATTACCATGCTACCAAACATAAAAATGAACATATAAATCATAAAGCTGGCAAAGTATCCAATTCCCATATAAATTTCAACTTTAGACATTTTCTCTTTGCCATCCTCTCCCAAAACAAATGTATTAATATCAACATTCGCTTTTATATCTTTCATTATCTTGTCGAGCCCCTCAATATCATAATTATTCACTTTATTATCACTGATAATTGATGATACACTCCTTTTTATTCCATTTTGAGTCTCAATATTTAATTGTTTTTCGGAATATAAAGTAACGTTTACATCTTTAGTGGCATTCATATCCGAAACAACCATTAAGGCATAAGCATTCAAATCTTTGAAATTCTTTTTCAGTTGATCTATATCTTTATCATCTGATACTTTATAAACAACATTTGAGTTATCTTGTAACTTGTCAGAGACTACACCGCTATTATCTATTACCAAGATAGTTTTTTGCTCCTCTTCACTGCCATACATTGCTATTAATGAAGGCACAATCATTAATGCTCCAAAAAGCAGGGGAGTAAGAAGAGTTGTCAAAATAAATGATTTTTTCTTTACTCTTGTAGTAAACTCTCTTGCTATTATAATTAATATTTTACTTTTTCCCATTGTGATTAAGTTTAGATATTATTTCCACTTACTAATTTTATAAAGATATCATTCATCCTAGGTATGAGCTCCTGATATGATACCACATCAACTTTTTGAATCAGATCTTGTAATACCTGAGCATTTTTAACATCTCTAGGCACTTCAAGGATAGCTCTCCTTGCCATCTTTTGCTCCTGATCACTTACAATCTGGAAATTGGTGGTATTCATAATGCTTTGCAAGTCTTCACCACTTCTATAAAGTAGCTCCACCTGATTGTTACCATACTCTCTCCTAATCTTCTCCACCTCTCCGGTAAGTATTAAGTTAGATTTATTAATCAAAGCCAGATTATCACACAATTCTTCTACCGACTCCATATTGTGAGTTGATAAAATTATTGTTGTACCATTATTTTTAAGATCTAATATCTCTTTTCTGATAAGATTTACATTTACAGGATCAAACCCCGAAAAAGGCTCATCCAGTATCAACAACTCAGGCTTATGTAGTACGGTAGTGATAAATTGAATCTTTTGAGCCATACCCTTTGAGAGTTCTTCAACTTTTTTATTCCACCAGCCTTGAATACCAAATTTCACAAACCACTCTTTAAGCTCTTTAGTAGCTTGTGCACTATCCATCCCCTTGAGCCTTGCTAAATAGAGAGCTTGCTCCCCAACTTTCATTTTTTTGTAAAGCCCCCTCTCCTCAGGCAAATAGCCTATACTGGATATTGTATCTTGCCCAAGTGGTTTACCATTAAATGTAACTATCCCCGAATCTGGAATTGTGATTTGATTAATAATTCTGATAAGAGTTGTTTTACCTGCTCCGTTTGGCCCTAAAAGCCCGAATATTTTACCCTTAGGTATATCCAGCGAGACTGAATTTAGAGCTGTATAATCTCCGAATTTTTTAGTGACATCGGTACACGAAATAATCCCCATAAAGTCCAAGTTTTTAAAATAAAAACAAAAATACAAAAAATATCTTCTTAGCTATGAGCGTAATGTGAAAAACCTTTTAATTAAGGAATTCTTTTTTCGTATCTTGCGAAAAAATTAAGAATATGAGTTACACGGTAAAAGAGGGGGCGCCACTACAACAATTTCTACTGGAGAAAATGAGTGGAATAAGTAAAACCAAATCTAAGCAATTACTTGCTAATGGAGCGGTTACTGTAAATGGTAAAATATGCACTAAATATGATTATTTACTTAAAGTTGGTGATAGTGTAAATATCCAATCCAAAAATCATAGAGCAAACTCACCACGAAATTGTCCTTTGGAAATAGCTTATGAGGATGATTATATTGTAGTGATTAATAAACCACAGGGCTTACTTTCGGTTGCTACTGCTACTGGCGGATCGAATCCACAGGGGGAAATTACGGCTCATAGCATAATGAACGAGTATGTGAAAGATAATCCTGAATACGTGAAAAGGAATAAGTTTGCAGAGCAAGCCAGAATATTTATTGTACACAGGCTCGATAGAGAGACCAGCGGACTTATGATCTTTGCAAAAGATGAAAAGACTAAGGAACTTTTACAGCACAACTGGGAGAATATAATTACCGATAGAAGATATGTTGCGGTAGCAGAGGGAATTATCGGAAGTAACAGACAAAGCAACTTTGGAGCAGACGGCACTATAATTTCTTGGCTAAAAGATAATAAAGCATTTGTAACTTACTCATCATGGGTAGATAATGGGGGGCAAAAAGCTATTACACAATATAAAACATTGATGAATAATGCTCACTCTACTCTTGTTGAACTCACTTTGGAGACTGGTAGAAAAAACCAGATCAGAGTGCATCTGCAAGAGATCGGGCACCCGATTGTAGGGGATAAAAAATATGGCGGCAAGAGTGCAGAAAGATTATTCTTACACGCATACCGCCTTAGTTTTATTCATCCTCATACCGGAAAACAATACTCGTTTTCGAGCAAGATACCAGGTAATTTCAAGAAGTTTTTTAATGTCCGATAAGGGTCATAAACTCCTCACGAGTTTTAATATCCTTTAAGAAAGCTCCAGTGAATGCAGATGTTGTTGTGATTGAATTTTGTTTTTGAACACCACGCATTTGCATACACATATGAGCTGCCTCTATAACTACAGCTACACCTAAAGGATTAAGTGTTTCTTGAATACAATCACGTATCTGTACCGTCAATCTCTCTTGTACTTGCAATCTTCTTGCAAAAGCATCCACTACACGTGGGATTTTGCTCAATCCCGTAATATATCCGTTAGGGATATAAGCCACATGTACTTTACCATAAAACGGTAACATGTGATGCTCACATAATGAGTACAACTCAATATCTTTTACAAGCACTATCTGTTTATATTCTTCTTTAAATTTTGCAGAGTTTAATATATCAACAGGATTTAACTCATATCCGTGAGTTAAAAATTGCATCGCTTTTGCCACCCTCTCAGGTGTTTTCAAAAGACCTTCTCTGTTTGGGTCTTCACCCAATTGATTTAATACTTCTTTATAAAGGGAACTAAGATTGGCAGTAGTATCTAAATCATATTCTTCTATTTTCCTATATGCCATTATGATCCGTAAGTTTATTTATATTTTATTTAATGCTTTATTAAAACAGTGTCTGCAAATTGGTTCGTAACTATCTTTCTCCCCAAGCAACACTAATTTATCATTGGCAGATAGCCTATGCGAATGTTGAGCCAGATTTCCACATCTTACACAAATTGCATGAACTTTTGTAACATATTCGGCTACAGCCATCAGTGAAGGCATGGGGCCGAAAGGTTTGCCAAGATAATCCATATCCAAGCCTGCACAGATTACACGCACTCCTCTATTGGCAAGCTCCTGACACACTTCTACAATACCTTCATCAAAAAATTGTACCTCATCAATACCCACCACCTCAACATCACTGGTAAGCAATAATATACTAGCAGATGTTTCAACTGGAGTTGATTGTATAGCATTAGAATCGTGTGATATTACCTCTTCTTCCGAATATCTGGTATCAACAGCAGGTTTAAATATTTCTACTTTTTGATTTGCGAATTTAGCTCTTTTTAGGCGTCTGATTAGCTCCTCTGTCTTGCCTGAAAACATAGAGCCGCAAACTACTTCAATCCAGCCTGCGCGTTTTGCATTTTCTAAAAACATTTTAGTACTTTTGTAAAGATATTATGTTGAATTTTTGTGCAAAGATATAAAACTTGCACAAGCTAATAAATAAAAAGTGAGCTAATGGCAAAATTGTATTTAGTACCAACACCCGTAGGTAATTTAGAGGATATTACTTTAAGGGCGTTGAGGATTCTTAAAGAGGTGGATTTGATTTTAGCGGAGGATACCCGTACAAGCTCGGTTCTCTTAAAAAAATATGATATTAAAACCCGAATGGAATCTCATCATAAGTTTAATGAGCATAAAAGCTCTAATCATGTTTGTGAAAAAATTTTGAGCGGCATAAATGTCGCACTTATCAGTGATGCCGGTACGCCGGGCATATCAGATCCCGGTTTTTTCTTGGTAAGAACGTGCATTGAAGCGGGAATTGAGATTGAAACCTTACCGGGAGCAACAGCATTTGTTCCGGCTCTTATAAATTCGGGATTCCCTACAGATAGATTTGTTTTTGAGGGATTTCTTCCGGTAAAAAAAGGGAGACAAACAAAACTAAAAGAGCTTGCTACCGAAAAGCGTACAATCATTTTCTACGAATCTCCATATAGATTGGTAAAAACATTAACTCAGATAGCAGAGTTCTTTGGAGAAAACAGATCGGGATGCGTATGCAGGGAGATCTCTAAGCTACATGAAGAGGCAAAAAGAGATAGCGTAAGCAATTTAGCAAAATGGTATACAGCTCACCCACCTAAAGGGGAAATAGTATTAATTATAGCAGGAGAAGGATATGAGAAAGATGGAGAACAAGAATCAGAAGAGTAGGAAGGATGATAATTTTTCTAATACTAAACTAAAAGGTGTCAAGATATTGCTGGGAGCTCTGCTCGCTCTGCAATTAATATTCTTTATTAAAAATTCCATTACAAAAACTCAGGATAGTTTGCCGGGAGTTACTGTTGCAAGTGCTCAGAACTACACCTATACCGATACTTTATCTAATAAGAAAAAACCAATCTTCGGGTTCAAAGATACCGTAAAGAAGAAACCCCCATTTATTTGTAACCTCAACAGAGCCGATAGTGCAAACTTGGTAAAGCTCTATGGGATTGGGGGATATTATGCAAAGAAAATTCTAAGATATCGCGAATCTCTAGGTGGATCATTTGTTACAGCAGAGCAACTTTTAGAGATAGATGGGTTTACTCAAGAGAGGTTTGATAACATAAAAGATAAGCTAAAAATAAGCAAATCGGATATTATATTTTTCAATTTTGAGGAGGCTGATATAAAATTTCTGGAAAAACATCCTTATATAGGTGCATATGCAGCACGTGGTATAAAGAAATATATAGAGGTAAAAAAAAATAAGGGTGATACCACAAAAGTTACACCCTTAGAATTAGCTGACAATAATATTATTACCAGATCCAATGCTCTACGATTGGAATATTATGTGAAATAATATTATTGAGCGGCAACCTCATCTCTTGGAATGCTCCACTGCCATCTTGTATCTGATTGCGGAATATTTATCAACATACAGAATGCTTCATTAAAGTTATCCCCTTCCCTATGTATTGATAAGTTTGTACGTTTGAGATCAAAGAACCTAAATCCTTCTCCCCAAAGCTCTACCCTTCTGTTATTATATACATCATCTAGCAAATCCTGATCATTTGGTAATGTAAATCCAGGATTACGGGTGAGCATATATTCCATAAATATAGACTTTCCCCCCCTCACATCGCCACTTAATATAGATGCCTCAGCATAGTTCAGATAAAGTTCAGCCAATCTCATAAATGTAACATTACCCACAGGGTTGGATGTTGAACGTGCTGTAAACTTGCGTACCTGATAATTTTCATTCCACCATTTCTTTCTCAAATCGGTTTCTGAAATTTTATTATAAAGCGCACTATTTATCTGTTTTATTCCTGTTTTTATTGGTTCCGAGTTAAAATTCCAGCTCATATATGCATAAAAAGAGTAATAGTTTACAGTTTGATCATCCAAAGTAAGTGCAGCCCATAATGCCTCTTTGGTTTTTGTGGAAATATCGGCAAAACCATTATATAACTGATCTGCTTGCATCAACTCATAGCCTTGCGATTTTGCTAAATTTATTGCTGCCAAAGATGCAGCTGCCGCCACTTTATATTGGTGTTGCGCAAGTGCAACCCTAGATTTCAACCCATAGGCAACTATTTGTGAAAAATGGCTTATACTTTTAGGCTTGTATCCTTCCAATAATCCTATCGCTTCATCCAGATCTTTATTTATCTGTATATATACCTGATCAACAGTCGCAAAAGGCTCAACATTAATCTTAGGCTCTGTTTTTATAGGAATACCCTTATGTGAATTATCTCCATCGGCTTCATATCTCGAGGCATATATTTGCACCAGCATAAAATGAGAAAATGCTCTAAAACATAATGCTTCCCCTTTTACTGCTTTATATAAATCTCCACCGGTTTGTTCAAACTTATCAACATGGCTCAGAATTATATTTGCATTTAGTATGAATTCATAATACGACTCCCACATTACCAGATTGAAAGGATGAGAATCAGAGCCCTGCGCTTGCCATTGCAAAACATCCTGATAAACTTTATCGTTTTCCCATGTTATATCATCAGCACTAATATCCATACATGTCATAAATCCCGGATATCCTCCCATCCCCGGCACCACTTTATCCTGTGATACCATCTTTCTATGAATTCCATTTAATGCCATATACAAATTATCTATCGATTTACCTACCAGATTCTCCGATACCGAATCAGAAGGGTCAACATTAAGGTAATCATTATTACATGCAGATGTGCCTGCTACCAGCACTAATAAATATATTATTTTATAAAATTTTCTTTTCATATTATTTTTACTAGAATACAACATTAAGATTAAAAGAATATATTGCGGCAGGAGCATACAGATTATAAGTATAACCGCTGAAATTAGCCAGAGCATTAAGCCCTTTTCTATGATTCCACTGAGCCATATTTTCACCTGAAAATGATACGGTGAATCTATTGATTCGCATAGCTGACACCCATTTGAGAGGTAGATCATAAGCAATTGTGGCACCTTGGAAAATTAAATAATTACCACTTGTAAGAAACCTCGTTGAGGATGCTCCGAATTTTGTATTCTGAGAAGAATCCAATCTTGGTACGTTAGTAATATCACCCGGTTGTTTCCAAGCTTTAAGCATATCTTTGTGCAGCGAATAACCTATATTATTCCCCATTAATTCTGCATAATTAGCATCATATATCTTGCCACCTACACCATAAGAGAAATTTAAGGATACCGATAAGTTTTTATATTTAAGATCGGTATTAAATCCTCCGTAAAATTTTGGTATTGAACTGCCACAGAAAATATATCTTGCCTTATTAGGATCTGTTGTCAGATTATTATCAGAATCTTCCGTTCTATATAATGCGCTACCATTATCTGAATCAACCCCATAATAATCTCTTAAATAAAACTCATATATTGATACCCCCTCTTTAAGCTGCATTGTGGAAGTAGTAATCTCTTTAAGCCCGTTGGGCATCTTTTTTATCTCATTTTTAAGATATGTGCCATTAAATCCTATTGAGCCCAGCCAGTTTTTATTACTCAAGTAATCTATATTAAGATTTACCTCTACTCCTCTATTCGAAACTTCCCCTATATTTTTCCAAACAGATTTTATTCCGTTTGAGGGTGCAACCGGAACATTGAATAATAAATCTTTAGATCTTTTACTGAAATATTCAATACTTATCTCATATCTGTTATTAAATAGTGCTTCCACCGCAACATCAAGTGTTTTTTGAGTTTCCCATTTAAGATCCTCATTACCAAAGACCTTAAAATAGAGCCCCGCCTCGGTGCTATTATTTACCCCAGAAGTATATAGTGTCTGCCATGGATAATAATCCTGCTCCCCATTCCTCATAATCGCATCATTACCTGTCTCTCCATAAGATGCACGAAGCTTCAGAATATCTACCCAATGTGGCATATTCTTAAACAAGTTATCAACTCTCAAGGCTCCACCCACAGACCAGAAATTTCCCCATCTCATCTTTGGTGAAAATCTTGAAGAACCATCCCGCCTATATGATCCGCTAAAAAAGTATGTATTTTTATAATCGTATAATAATCGTGTAAAATACCCCTCTTTCTTGTAATCATTAGTAAAAGATGTCAGTTTACTCAATACTGTAAAATTATCCAATTCATATAGCCCATCCATAATTTGTTTCTGCTTATATACATATTGATATTTATAATTATGGCTATAATTTTCGTGTCCTAATAAAATATTAAAATTACTATTCCCTACAGATTTTGAATATGTTATCAATTGGCTCAAATCCCAAGTAAAAAATCTCTCATGTGTCATTTGAATTCTTCCAGCTGGGGCTCCATCTGCTACTACGGTATTGTAATAAACATGAGCATTCCCATTCTCTGTCTCCATTGAGCCTTTCAACTCAATTTTAAGATCTTTAATCGGTTTGAATATCAAATAAGTATTTCCACTATAAGCATCTGTTGTATATCCTCTCTTATTTCGTTTTGCCTCCTCAATTACGTGCCTTCCCGGAAGTGATATTCTCTTACTCGTATAATCGGGAATTTTATTACCATATTCATCTAATTGAAAACTTCCATCTTCATTGTGCAGATGTACAGGATATATAGGTGCCATTTTCCTAACAAAAGAGGCTGCATTCCCTTTTGCCGTAGTGAAAGTCATATTTGTCATAGGTGTTTTAGCATCTATATATGATCCCGACAAATTAACCCCCGCTTCAAACCAATCAAAAGGTGTAATTGATGAATTTACTCTTGCTCCGATTCTTTTATAACCAGTTTGTACCATTGTACCCCCATCATCAGTATAATTTACAGATGCGTAGGTAGATGATGTTTCACTTGACGTTGAATAAGATAATGTATATGATGCTCTATATCCTGTCTTAAAAGCTCCCCCTTCCCAATCGAAATCATCATATAGCAATGATGTAGCAAGAGGATTCAACACTCCGCTTGGGAGCACAATTTCATTATTAGGTATATTTTTGAAGATATTAAAACTGCCCAAGGAATTATATAAGTTTGCACTCGCCTTATTTGCAGCTTCACTTGCAGATACTCCTGTTCCGTAGATATATTGGTTCTTAAGCATCTCCCATTGCGCCTGATAATAATCCCATAAGCCCACTCTATCATATTCGCTTAAGCCTTTTTTAGTAAATCCTTGCGAAATATTCAATGAGATCTGATTCTTCCTTGGAGCTTTTCTTTTTGTATTAATCAACACCACCCCATTGCCGGCACCTGAGCCGTATAGCGCTGTTGCCGCTGCATCCTTAAGTATAGATACAGACTCTATATCAGCAACATTTATATTTGAAATTGCACCATTATAGATGCTTCCGTCTACAATGTAAAGTGGTTCTCCTTGAGAATTTACAGATCCGAATCCCCTAATTCTTATACCGGGAGATGAGCCTGGTTGCCCATCCGGCAAAGTTGATTGCACACCACTTGTTTTACCTATCAATGCAGAAAGAATAGATGTATAAGGTTTATTAGTAATGTGATCAGCTTTGATGCTTGAAACAGCTCCCGTTAATGATGATCTCTTTGCATTTCCATACGCAACAACCACAATATCATCAAGTTTTTCTTGTTCGTCCTTTATTTCCTGTGCTCTTAAAACTGATCCATATAGAATAAAAAATAGTATAATAAGTCTTTTCATAATTTAAATTAGATAAAAGCAATAAACAACAAAAACGCTTAATTGTTGAATAATTGGATATTTCAGTTTTATTTTAGATTTTATTCTGATTTTTGTAAGTTGAAACCAAATAAAAAACGTGAATGAAGATACTAATAATTGAAGATGAGCCTTCTTTAAGAGAATTGATGGAGAAATCTCTTATCAAAGAGGGTTACATTGTAGAGTTAGCAGAATCTTATGCAAAAGCTGATGATAAGATTTCTGCATACGATTATGATTGCATATTACTTGATATTATGCTCCCTGACGGAAATGGTTTGAAATTATTGGAAAAAATAAAGAAACTTAAAAAAAGGGATAATGTAATTATCATTTCGGCAAAAGACTCCCTTGAGGATAAAGTTAAAGGCTTGGAATTGGGAGCTGATGACTATATTGCTAAACCTTTTCATCTTATGGAATTGAATGCTAGAATAAAAAGCATAACCAGAAGAAGTAATAATGGTGGAAAACTGGGATACTATATTGGCAATCTGTTTCTGGATCCGGATACTAAAAAAGTTACTGTAAATGGAGAAGAACGACACCTCCCCAAAAAAGAGTTTGATATTTTATCCTTTTTTATGCCAAGACCACATCATTTGATTGATAAATCTGTACGTGCAGAGGGTGTTTGGGGTGATCATATTGATAATGTCAGTAATTATGATTTTCTTTATGCCCAAATGAAGAATTTAAGAAACAAACTCAAAAGCTCAGATGCGAATATCGAAATAAAATCTGTATATGGGTTTGGCTATAAGCTCACTTTGGATGAGGAATGAAACTAATTTATAGTATAATTTTACGCTTATCTTTAGCATTTCTCCCTATAATAGCATTATGGGGAGGTTTGTTTTATTATGCTCTGGTAACAGAAATAAATGATGAGGCTGATGATGCTTTGGAAAGATACTCAGATTATATTATGATGAAAGTTCTTGCCGAACAACAACCTACGCAAAAAGATGACGGATCCAATAACACTTTTAGCATTTCAAAAATAGACAGCTTATATGCCACTCAAAACCCTCATATTGAATATTATGACAGCACCGTAAGAATTAATGATGAGACAGAGCCGGCAAGAGTACTCAGAACAATTTTTCAAAATAAAGATGGCATTTTTTACGAACTGACTGTATCGATGCCCACTTTTGAAAAAGAAGATTTGATTAATACAATTCTAAATTGGATTATTATACTTTACCTTATTTTGCTAATAATAATAATTTCTATGTCGGGATGGGTAATATATCAAAACCTTAAACCATTATATTCTCTTTTGGAATGGTTGGAAAATTATACTCCCGGAAAGAAATCTTATGTTATCAATATCAAGACAGGAATATCAGAGTTCAAGAAATTAAACAAAGCAGTGGAAAATGCAGCAAACAGGTCTGAAACTCTATATGAGAGACAGAATCAATTTATCGGAAATGCTTCACACGAGCTTCAGACACCTTTATCCGTGATAGGAAATAGAGTTGATCTATTACTGGATGATAATTCTCTAAATGAGTCCCAAATAAATGAATTACTTAAAATTAAGCATACTCTAAATAAAACGGTGAAGCTTAATAAAGCATTGCTTCTGCTCACAAAAATTGAAAACAAGCAATTTCCGGAGACTATTAATCTTGATATTATTCCTATTATTAATAATCTAATTGAAACATATAAAGATATATACTCAAATAAAAATATTAAGTGTATTGTTGATATACCTTCAACATTTAATGTTTACATCAATGAATCTCTGGCATCAATTTTAATTTCCAATCTTATAAGGAATGCTTTT
>CAZYQA010000003.1:0-27097 GCA_964649555.1 uncultured Muribaculaceae bacterium | reverse complement strand
TAGATGCTCTTTTTTTTCGCATTATTGCATTATTAATTTTAGTATCTTTGTGCAAAATTTTTATCCGATGTCATTTTCACACCTACACGTACATACATATTATTCCATACTAGATGGGGCTGCTAATATTAAAAGTCTTTTTCAGAAAGCTAAAGAAGATGGGCAACCTGCATTAGCAATTACAGACCATGGTAATATGTTTGGTGTAAAAGAGTTCTTTAAGGTGGCAAAAGATTTCCCTGAAGTGAAGCCGATAATAGGCTGCGAGGTGTATCTTAATAGGGATGGCAGATTCAGCAAAAGGGGAAAAGAGGATCAGGGAGCATATCACTTAATATTGCTAGCAAAGAATTTACAAGGATACTATAACCTTGTGAAAATTGTCTCTATAGGGTGGACAGAGGGGTATTATTACAAGCCAAAAATTGATAGAGAGGTATTAGAAAAATATCACGACAATTTGATATGCTGTTCTGCATGCTTGGGAGGAGAAGTTTCAAAAGCAATTACAGCAGACGATATAACAGAGGCAGAAGAGACAGCGAAATGGTATAAAAACTTATTTGGGGAGGATTATTATTTAGAAGTGCAGCTCCATAAGACCGAATTACCTGGATATAGTGAGGAAGTGTATGGGATGCAGCAAAAAGTGAATAAAGAGATCTTTAATCTAGGAGAAAAACTAGGTATTAAAGTAATTGCGACAAATGATGTTCACTTTGCAAGAAAAGAGGATGGCCCGGCGCACGACAGGTTGATTTGTTTAACTACAAATGCCAATTTTGATGATGTGAAAAGGATGAGATATACTCAGCAAGAGTATCTTAAAACAAAAGAGGAGATGCTTGAAATATTTCCTGATCATCCTGAGGCAATCGCCAATACAAATGAGATAGTAGGCAAGATAGAGAAGTATAAAATCGACAGAGATCACGTATTACCAATATTTCCAATACCACAGGAGTTTTCTGATAGTGATGATTATCTAAGGTATTTGGTATATAAAGGGGCAGAGGCAAAATATGATCAAGTAACAGATGAGGTAAAAGAGCGTATAGATTTTGAGCTTCAGACAGTTAAGAACATGGGGTTTCCGGATTATTTCTTGATTGTACAAGATTTCATTGCAGCTGCAAGAGCTATGGATGTTTGGGTAGGACCGGGGCGTGGATCTGCTGCAGGGAGTGTGGTTGCATACTGTTTAGGGATTACCAATTTAGATCCTATAAAATATGATTTGCTATTTGAGCGTTTCCTTAACCCCGATAGGATCTCCATGCCCGATATCGATATCGATTTCGATGATGATGGCAGGGGGAGAGTACTTAAATATGTAGAAGATAAATATGGTAAGGATCACGTATCACACGTAATTACCTTTGGTACAATGGCTACCAAGAGTGCAATTAAGGATGTGGCGAGAATCCAAAACGTACCGCTTCCAGAGAGTGATAGGCTTACAAAGCTAATCCCCGATTCGATTCCTCCAACAGTAGAGAAGATTAAAAAAGATAATGGGGAGGTAGAGGAGAAGGTTACTAAAAATAAAGTGACAGTTGCAAACTGTATTAAGTTTGTACCGGAGATGAAAGATGCTTATGAGGCATCACCTATACCGGGCGTACATGAAACATTGGAGTACGCAAAAAAGCTTGAGGGGACAGTAAGAAATACAGGTGTACATGCGTGTGCGATTATTATTGGGCGTGATAACCTTACAGACCATATTCCAATTTCAATAGCACGAGATAAAGAGACCGGAGAAGATATGTGGGTATCTCAATATGAAGGCTCTTTTATTGAAGATGTGGGGATGTTGAAGATGGACTTCTTGGGATTAAGAACATTATCCATTCTTAAAGAAGCAGTATCCAATGTAAAGAAACATAGAGGTATAGAGATAGATATCGAAAGTATTCCTATAGATGATAAGGCAACATTTGAGCTATTCGGAAGGGGAGATACCGTGGGTGTATTTCAGTTTGAGTCGCCGGGTATGCAAAAATGGCTTAGAGAGCTGAAACCCAATAGGTTTGAAGATTTAATTGCCATGAATGCTCTATATAGGCCGGGCCCTATGGATTATATTCCCGATTTTGTAGCAAGAAAGCATGGCGATATGAAAATTGAGTATGATCTGCCTCAGATGGAGGAGATACTTACAGATACTTATGGAGTGACTGTTTATCAGGAGCAGGTGATGTTATTGTCGCAAAAATTGGCAAACTTTACTAAAGGTATGGCCGATGGATTGAGAAAGGCAATGGGTAAAAAGCTGATTGATAAAATGATGGAGCTTAAAGCTAAATTTCTTGAAGGGGGAGCAGCAAATGGGCATCCTGAAGATGTATTAGAGAAAATCTGGAAAGACTGGACAGCTTTTGCTCAATACGCGTTTAATAAATCTCACTCTACCTGCTACGCTTGGATAGCATATCAAACAGGATATATGAAAGCAAATTATCCTGCAGAGTTTATGGCAGCCAACTTAAGTAAAAACCTTAATAATATTGAGGAGATTACTAAATTGATGGATGAATGCAAAAGAATGAAGTTAGAGGTGCTTGGGCCATGTGTGAATGAGAGCGATAACACCTTTACAGTGAATAAAGCTGGAAATATCCGTTTTGGTATGGGGGGGATTAAAGGAGTTGGAAGTGCTGTTGTTGAGAATATTATATCTTGCCGCAAAGATGAGCCTTTTGCCGGGATCTTCAATTTTATAGAGAGGGCTTCTGCTACAGGAACTATCAATAAAAAGACTGTTGAATCGTTGGCATATTCAGGTGCATTCGATTCTTTTGAAGAGATAAGGAGAGATCAATTCTTCTTATTAAATAGCAAAGATGAAGTATTTATAGAGGCTCTTTGCAGGTACGGTTCAAAATTGCAGAGTGATACCTTAAGTGGAGGTAACTCCTTGTTTGGAGATGAAGATGAGGCGTTTAAGCCTGTTCCTCCGGATATTCCAATTCCGGGAGAATATAATAAACTGGAGTTTCTGAAAAAAGAGAAAGAGTTGGTAGGTATGTACTTATCTGCTCACCCGCTTGATATGTACTCATTTGAAATGAGAAATTTTGTCAAGACTTCTCTTAGTGAAGCGCAAGAGTTGGTTAAGCAAGCATCAACAGATGTGAATCTGCAAAAGAAAGAGATATATATTGCAGGCTTAGTTACTTCTGTTGCAAATAAAGTTTCAAAAACCGGTAGGCCTTGGGTATCTTTCAGTGTAGAAGATTATGCAGGAAGCATAAATTTCGCCCTTTTTGGTAAAGATTATGAAACCTTCCTCCCTTTTATGCAAGAGGGGCATTCTTTGTTTATCAAAGCAGCTATTATGCCTAGGATATATGGCCCTAAGCCAGATCCCAATGCAGATAAAGATCAGAAGCCTGCATCTGTGGAGTGTGAGTTAAAGATTAGGAAACTGACATTTTTAGCTAATGTTAAAGATGATTTTATAAAAGACTTTGCAGTGAATATTCCCGTAAAGAAAATTACAAAAGAGTTTAGGAAAGCACTTGTAAAACAACTAAAAGATAACCCAGGCAAGAAAATGCTGACATTAAAAGTGTTGGATTACGAGAATCAAATGGCCGTAGATTTCTTCTCTAAAAAATATAAAATTGATGTCAATTCATCTTTTATTGATTTCTTAGAGCATCATAATCTGGATTATAAAGTTGATGTAGAGATTAGCTTGTAGTTCAACTACAAGCTCTTTATCTCTACTCCTGCGCCTTCCGGTGTTATAAGTAACCTACCTATCTCAGGGCTACATAAATGCCCTATAATATCAATGTTCGGAAACTCTTTATGGAATTTTTCATGCTCATTAAGAGGGATAACAAATAAAAACTTATAATCATCGCCTCCATTAAGAGCTGCGGTAATAGCATCCATATTTATCTCCTCCGCCATGGCAAATGTTTGCGATGCGATAGGGATTTTCTCTAAAAATATTTTTGCCCCCATATTATATTCTGTACAAAGTTCATTTATTGAGGCAGCCAACCCTCTTGTGATAAATGATCCGGCAGCAGGGTATAGTTTTGCTTCTTTAAATTGATCAACAGTCTTTGGATTTATCTCGGGGCTTAGATATTGGCTTAAAATATATTTATATTTAGAAATGTCGGGTTGTTTATATTCTGCAATTTTATCGGCAGGGATTCTATTAAATGCTATCTTTTCTCTTTCCAGAACATGAAGCCCCATATAAGCAGCACCAAGATTTCCGGTGATACCAAGAAGGCAAGTTTTATCTACAGCAGGGAAATTTTTAATCGTACGGGATGCTTGCTCACCCACTGCTCCGATAGAGATACTGAATCCTGTCATGGAAGCCCCTAAATCTAAATGCAGATTCTCAATTTTATGCTCGGTAGCCGCAGCTAAAACACCCTCCCAAAACTCCTTCACTTGCTCCACTCCAAACCTTGCAGATAGCCCAAGATTATATGATAACCCCTTTGGATAATAGCTCCCGGCATATATCGGCCCCATTGCATATAGGGCTGTTTTATACCCTAAATGTTTGAGTGGGGTATATGTTAAATCAAAATCTATCCCCTCAAGCATCAGTCTGTTACTGGTGATATATCCGGTAGCAGCCTTTAAATATTTAGGATTAGGATTGTTTTTGAATTCGGTATTATTGAACAATGAGTTTATTAACTCTGTTTTACCTATCTCTTTAATATCTGTTTTCTTCATAACGCACCTTTTTTTTTACAAAAATACCTAAAATGAATTAACTTTGCACTGCAATGAGTGAAAATAATAATATAATAGAAGAGATAGCTAATGCTGAATATCAGCATGGCTTTGAATCCAATATTAGCCAGGAGTTTATTCCTAAGGGGCTAAATGAGGATATTATTCGCATCATTTCATCCAAAAAAGAGGAGCCGGAATGGATGCTGGACTTTAGATTGAAGGCGTTTGAGAAATGGAAAACCATGAAAATGCCTACTTGGGCTCATTTAAATATTCCTGAGATAGATTATCAAGATATAATTTACTACGCAGCACCAAAGCCTAAAAAAGAGGTTACAGAGATAGATCCTGAATTGGAGGAGACTTTCAATAAATTGGGCATCCCTTTACATGAAAGAAATGTGCTTGCAGGTGTAGCGGTAGATGCCGTATTCGATTCGGTTTCGGTGAAAACAACATTTAGAGAGTCTTTGGCAGAGAAAGGAGTTATTTTCTGTTCATTCTCTGAAGCGGTAAGGGATTATCCGGATTTAATAAAAAAATATTTGGCAAGTGTTGTGCCTGTGGGGGATAATTTCTTTGCAGCTCTTAACTCAGCCGTATTTAGTGACGGATCGTTTTGTTATATTCCTAAGGGTGTAAGATGTCCAATGGAGCTATCGAGCTATTTTAGGATCAATGCAAAAGGTACAGGGCAGTTTGAGCGTACGCTTATCGTAGCAGATGAAGGCTCTTATGTGAGCTACTTAGAGGGGTGTACTGCCCCACAAAGGGATGAGAATCAGTTGCACGCGGCGGTAGTGGAGATTGTGGTGATGCAAGATGCAGAGGTGAAATATTCCACAGTTCAGAACTGGTATCCGGGAGATAAAAACGGAAAAGGGGGTATATTCAACTTTGTGACTAAACGCGGAATTTGCAAAGGTGCAGGGAGTAAATTATTCTGGGCGCAAGTGGAAACAGGCTCGGCAATTACATGGAAATATCCTAGTACAATACTAAAAGGGGATAATTCGGTTTCGGAGTTTTACTCGGTAGCTGTAACAAATAATTATCAGCAAGCTGATACCGGTACGAAAATGATACATATCGGTAAAAATACCAGAAGTAGAATTGTGAGTAAAGGTATCTCATCCGGGCATAGCCAGAATAGCTACAGGGGCTTGGTGAAGATCTTACCGGGTGCGGAGGATGCACGTAATTTCTCACAATGCGATAGTTTATTATTAGGAGATAAATGTGGAGCACACACCTTCCCATATATTGAGAGTGAAAACCAAAGTGCTATTATCGAGCATGAGGCTACAACTTCGAAGATTAGTGAAGATCAATTATTCTATTGCAAGCAAAGAGGTATAAAAGAGGAGGATGCAGTGGGCTTGATCGTAAACGGATATGCAAAAGAGGTGCTTAATCAGCTCCCAATGGAGTTTGCTGTGGAGGCGCAAAAACTTTTACAAGTATCATTAGAGGGGAGTGTGGGGTAATACATTCCTGATTTAGAAAATTATGTTTAGTATAGATAATGTTATATTCAGTATTGGCGGACAAGGTGTCAGCTTGCTTGAACTTCTTGCTGTGATTGCAGGTTTGAGTTGTGTTTATCTTGCCACTAGGGGGAAAGTGCTCAATTTTTGGATGGGGTATCTATATAATATACTTTTGTTTTTTATGTTTTTGCAAAAACATCTTTACTCTAGTATGTTGATACAGCCTGTCTCGTTTGTGATTAACTTTTTTGGTCATCATAGATGGACACATCCTAAAAAAGGGGAGGAGAATAAAAAGCATCAGCTCAGGGTAACATTACTTACAAATAAAGAGAGATTAAAATACGCATTGCTAATTAGTGTATTTACAGTTGTTTGGGGGTTTGTATTAAGTAACCTTAATAATTGGGCACCACAATTGTTTCCTATGGCAAGGCAACCTTTTTTGGATGCTTTTGTAACCGGAGCTATATTATTGGCACAATATTTATCTGCACAAAAGAAGATTGATTGCTGGGGCGCATGGTTGGTAGTGAATATTACAAATATAATACTATATGTAAGAGCTGGTCTTACATTTATGCCGATAGTAAGCGGATCATATTTAATACTTGCATTCTTTGGGTTTGCAATGTGGCGTAAACAAATGCGTGAACAAGAATAAGAAAAAATTAAGATTATGGATAATTTAATAGAAATTAAAGATTTACATGCCGGAATAAATGGCAAAGAGATATTGAAAGGGATTAATCTTACAGTTAAGCCGGGTGAGGTTCATGCTATAATGGGGCCAAACGGCTCTGGTAAAAGTACATTGGCATCTGTGCTTGCAGGAAAGCAATCTTTTGAGGTGACAGGTGGAAGCGTAATATTTAGAGGGAAAGATTTATTGAAGATGTCTATAGAGGAGAGATCTTGGGAAGGTTTATTTTTAGGGTTTCAGTATCCTGTTGAGATACCGGGGGTTACCAATGTTAATTTTATGAAAACCGCTATAAATGAGCACAGGAAGTTTAAGGGTTTGGCACCTCTTACTGCAGCTGAGTACCTAAAGCTTATGAGAGAGAAGTTGGCAGTAGTTGAGATGGATCCTGCTTTTTCATCAAGAGGTGTAAACGTAGGGTTCTCAGGTGGTGAGAAAAAGAGAAATGAGATATTCCAAATGGCAATGCTGGATCCTAAATTGGCTATTTTGGATGAGACAGATAGTGGGCTTGATGTTGACGCATTGAGGATTGTAGCTACAGGAGTTACTAAATTAAAGAAACCGGATAATGCTACAATTGTAATCACCCATTATCAAAGATTATTAGATTATATTGTACCGGATATCGTACATGTATTGTACAAAGGTAAGATAATAAAAACAGCAGGTAAAGAGTTGGCTTTAGAGGTGGAGAACAGAGGCTATGATTGGTTGATTTCTTAATACTATGGAGATGAAAGATAATTTTATATACATACCCGGCTGTAAGGATGAGAATATCAAAGCTAGCGAGGTGTTTAGATGCAAGGTGCCATTGAGTGGGACAAAGCAAGTTTTTGTAGTAAACGGAAAGGTTGAAAAAGAGATGGATGAGCTGATAATAGCTAAAGAAGATGGGGGGTACAAGGTTCTTTTGAAAGAGAATCAGTTGATGGATGAAGCGCTACAAATGATACATGTAAGAACAGGGGAGTCGGGGCAGGATATGAGTATAAATAATGAGTTTATACTTGAAAAGGGATCAAAAGCCAGATTGTTGCTATGTTCTCATACGCTCGATACACAAGATTTTGTTACCGATGAGCATATTCAAGTTCAAATGTGCCAAGGTGCTCATCTGGAGCTTGTGATTATGCAAAATGAAAATAACAACTCAAATCATAAGGTTGCAATTAAAGTGAATATGAAGCAAGATGCTGTCTTGACGCTTCATACCATTACATTGCATGGAGGCGAGATTCAAAATAAAATTGAGGTACAATTAGAGGAGAGAGGGGCTAAAGCTATGCTTAATGGGCTCTATCTGGCTGATGGTAACCAAAAAATTTCTACTGATGTTCAGGTGTTTCATAATGTGCCTGAGTGTTATAGTTCTCAGTTGTTTAAGGGGGTATTAGATGGCAATTCTATCACAAAGTTCAGTGGTAAGATTTATGTAGCTAAAGATGCTCAGAAAACTGAGGCATATCAGTCAAATAATAATCTTTTGGCTAGTAAGACAGCTAAAGCCTATACTCAGCCCCATTTGGAGATTTATGCCGATGATGTTAAGTGCTCGCATGGTGCTACTGTTGGAAGCTTAAATGATACCGAACTTTTCTATATGAGATCGAGGGGGATCACAATGCAAGAAGCAAAATTGTTGCAAAAACAAGCATTTGCTTATGCTGTTCTGGAAAAAATTTCAAATCAAGAATTAAGAGACAGATTAGATTCTCTTGTCGAGAAACGCCTTAGAGGGGAGTTCTCACAATGCTCTGATTGCAGCAAACACTGCTGTTAATTTTATTGTTAATAACTATTGTTTTTTTTCGTTTTACAAGTTATAAAATATACATAACTTGCATACCGAATTTTGCTAACACATGAATAATATGAAAGAAACCTACACCTATCAAGATGCACTTAATGAGAGTATTAAGTATTTCAAAGGGGATGAGCTTGCTGCCTCTGTTTGGATTAACAAATATGCAATGAAAGACTCATTTGGGAATCTCTATGAGAAGAGTCCTGAGCAGATGCACAAGAGGCTGGCGAAGGAGTTTGCGCGCATAGAGAGCAACTATCCAAACCCGATGAGCGAAGATGAGATTTATAATCTGTTAAAAGATTTTAAATATATAATTCCTCAGGGGGGGCCAATGACAGGTATAGGAAATAATTATCAGATTGCATCTTTATCAAACTGCTTTGTAGTAGGGCACGATAATCCTGCTGATTCTTACGGAGGAATTATGAAGATTGATGAAGAGCAAGTTCAATTAATGAAGCGTAGAGGTGGAGTAGGTCACGATTTATCTCATATCAGGCCTGCCGGGAGTGCTGTTTTGAATAGTGCATTGACATCTACAGGGGTAGTTCCGTTCATGGAAAGATACTCAAACTCTACAAGAGAGGTTGCACAAGATGGAAGAAGGGGAGCCTTGATGCTATCTATCTCTATCAATCATCCCGATAGTGAAGGGTTTATTGATGCTAAAATGGAGCAGGGAAAAGTTACAGGAGCAAATGTTTCTGTAAAAGTTGATGATGATTTTATGCGTGCTGCCCTTAAAGGGGAGCAGTACAAGCAGAAATACCCTATTTATGCAGAGAACCCTAAGGTTGAGAAATCTGTAAATGCTCAAAACATTTGGAAAAAGATTGTACATAATGCTTGGAAATCAGCTGAGCCTGGAGTTTTATTCTGGGATACGGTTATCAGAGAGTCTGTAGCCGATTGTTATGCCGATTTAGGTTACAGAACAGTGAGTACCAATCCATGTGGAGAGATTCCACTTTGTCCTTACGATTCATGTAGGCTAATAGCAATAAATTTATATTCTTACGTGGAAAATCCATTCACTCCACAAGCAAAATTCAATAGTGAGTTATTTAAAGATCATGTAATCAAAGCTATGAGGCTAATGGATGATTTGATTGATCTTGAGATGGAAAAAATCGATGCTATTATTGAGAAGATAAAGAAAGATCCTGAGGATGAGGATATAAAAAGGACAGAGCTTGAGCTTTGGCAGAAAATCAAGTCTAAAACATTGGGAGGCAGAAGAACAGGATTGGGAATTACTGCAGAGGGAGATATGTTAGCAGCTCTAGGTTTAAGATATGGATCTGATAAAGCAATTGATTTTGCTGTGAACGTACAAAAGACATTAGCGGTAGAGGCTTATAGGTCATCTGTTATTATGGCAAAAGAGAGGGGAGCATTCCCAATCTTTGATGCTAAGAGAGAGGAGCATAATCCTATGATTGATAGAATTAGAACCGAGGATGGTGCACTTTATGAGCAAATGGTGAAAGATGGAAGAAGAAATATATCATTACTTACAATTGCTCCTACCGGAACAACAAGTTTGATGACTCAAACAACTTCTGGTATTGAGCCGGTATTCCTTCCATTCTACATTAGAAGAAGAAAAGTAAACCCTAATGATAAAAATGTAGTAATTACATTTAAAGATGAGGTGGGAGATAGCTGGGAGGAGTATTATGTATTCCATCATAAATTCTTGGTATGGTGTGAAGTAAACGGATACAAAGTAGAAGATGTGAAAAAACTTTCTGTAAAAGAGGTTGAGCAGTTGATTAAAAAATCTCCATACTATAAAGCAACTTCTGCGGATATCGATTGGGTAGCTAAAGTTAAAATGCAAGGTGGTATTCAAAAGTGGGTAGATCACTCTATCAGTGTGACAGTAAATCTTCCAAATTCTGTAACTGAAGAATTAGTTGCTGATGTGTATAAAACTGCATGGGAAGTGGGATGTAAAGGTGTTACAGTATATAGAGATGGTTCAAGAGCCGGAGTACTGGTTGCAGCAAAAGATGATAAGAAAGATAGCGTTGCAATTAAGCCTAAAAAGAGACCTAAATCTCTTGAGGCAGATGTTGTAAGATTCCAAAACGGAAAAGAGTGTTGGATTGCACTTATCGGTAAATTAAACGGAGTTCCTTATGAAGTGTTTACAGGTATCGTGGATGAGGATAGCCGCAATATCCCTAAATCGGTTACAAAAGGAAACATTGTAAAAGAGCAAGATGTAAATGGAGTTACAAGATACGATTTCCACTACACAGATAAATACGGATATACAAACATCGTAGGTGGTATTTCTCATATGTTCAACAAAGAGTATTGGAACTACGCTAAGCTAATATCTGGAGTATTACGTCATGGTATGCCTATCGTTGATGTAATCAATCTTATCAACGGTTTACAGCTTGATAGTGAAGCAATCAATACATGGAAAAATGGAGTTGAAAGAGCACTAAAACGTTACATTCCGGATGGAACAAAAGATGATACAGGAAAGAAATGTACAAAATGTAGCTCAAATAGCTTAGTATATCAAGAAGGCTGCTTAGTGTGTATGGATTGCGGATATTCAAAATGCGGATAAAATAACGCTCATAAAACAAAAGCAATGAGAGAAATAGTATTTCCAAATGCAAAAATAAACTTGGGATTACGAGTTATCAATAAAAGAGAAGATGGTTTCCATAATCTGGAGACCATCTTTTATCCTATTGAGAATAGCGATATTCTTGAGATTATTGATTCCCAAACTCCACAAATGATTCAATACGGTATAAGCTATCCGGGAGACCCATCCGATAATCTTTGCATGAAAGCCTACGAGTTGTTAAGGAAAGATTATGATTTGCCCCCTGTAGAAATACACCTATATAAGAAAATACCCGTTGGAGCAGGGTTGGGTGGTGGCTCATCAGATGCCTCATTTACACTCACTTTACTGAACGATATGTATAAGCTCAATATCTCTACCCAAAAGCTTTTAGAATATGCTGCAAGGCTTGGTAGTGATTGTCCGTTTTTTATCCATAACAAACCGATGCTTGGTACAGGGAGAGGGGAGATACTTACTCCAATAGATATACCCCAGCTTGAAGGTTACGAAATCAAGATTTTCACCCCAGATATCTTTGTGTCTACGGCAGATGCATACAAGGGGATAATAACACGTGAAAACAGGTTAAAACAGGGCGAAATATTAAATAATATGCCACTAGTTGAGGTAATATCTCAGCCGGTAGAAAAATGGCGCGATTTGCTCGAAAACGATTTCGAAACAACAGTTTTTGCCAAACACCCGCTACTAAAAGAATACAAACAAGACATATACAACCAAGGTGCAATATACGCCTCAATGAGCGGCAGCGGCAGCACAATGTTTGGTGTTTTCAAAAAATAATACTTGCGCCGCTAGTTTTATCAAAGCCCTGAATATCAAAGTAGTATGTTTAAAAATATTTGAAAACAGCTTAGGAGTATCGTTGTAAAAAGTTGACAGTGAGCTGTTTGATAAAACTTGCGCTGCAATTATATCTCGCCTAAACCCCTTAAATGTTGCGTGAGATCTCTTTCCATAGTACGATTGGAAAATCATAGAAGTTGTGCGGAATACACGCTTTGGCACCAGTTTTCTCACGAAGCTCCCACCTAAATCGCCAAAAACTTTTAAACATTGTGTCATAACACTTTCCACAGTACGATTACCGCACAAGGCTACCTAGTTTCATACCAAATACGGTATAGCTTGGGGCATTACCCATACCTAAAACCACTATTATTGCACGAGGCTCTGCTATTTTTATTCGTTTATAGGGAAGCTATGGGCAATAGATAGTTTGCGAGACTGATTTTAGCTTGTGGCTTATGCAATTCATTTACTAATTCGCTAAGCCTTAAAAACATTTGCGACGCTAGTTTTATCAAAACTTTGAATATGAGGTTAGTATGTTTAAGAAAATTTGAAAATAGCTTAAAGGCATAAAGGTAAAACACTGATAGTGTGCTGTTTGATAAAACTTGCGCCACAACTATATTTTCGAGGTTTAAAATTAAAAAAGAGCAACCCCTCTGCTACAATGGATTACTCTTTTTTGAGTACTAAAACCTAAACCTACAATATATAGATGCAAGTGGCTGGATAAATGTTGCATAGAAATTTATTTTTTTTTCAAAAAAATATTGCGAGTAGCTGCGAAAGAGATTAAAAAGCCTATCAGAAGTATTCCGGTAAATGTAATTGCAATATCAGAAAATAATATTTTTACAGGATAAGCATTGATAATATAGCTTCCGGGAATCTGGATAATGCCTGTTGTTTGCTGAATGAAGCATAAAATGATTCCGATAATAAGACCTGTCACACCACCTAAAAGAGATAGCAGCATCCCAAGATTAATGTAGATCTTTTTAATTAAAGATGGAGTGGCTCCAAGGCACATAAGCGTTTTGATATCCTCTTTTTTCTCAAGGATAAGCATAGTAAGGGAGCTATAAATATTGATAGAGATAATAATGATTACAAAGAAAAGGATAAAAAAGACACTAAATTTCTCCCCTTTCATCATTTTGTAAAGAGTTTCATTTTGCTTAAACCTGTCTTTTACAGAAAAAGAGTCACCCATGATACTAATCAAACTCTTTTCTACATCATTTACATTTGCCCCTTTGGCAACAAATACCTCAATACTCCCTGTCTCATCATCAGCATAGCTTAAAAGCTCACGAGTGAGATCCAAATCGGCAAAAATATGCTTCTTATCAAAGCTGTCATCCAATCTTATTATTCCTGAGGGATATACATTAATATTTGTAAGGTTAGCCATCGGATTCAAAAGCGAAATCTCCATGTTTTTATTTGGAGAAAATAGCTCAATTTTAGTAAGAAAACGGGTACGCAATCTAAGATCCTGAGCAAGTTTCTGCCCCACAATAGCGTGAGGGATCTCCCCAAGATAAGTGCGGAACTCCCCCTCTACAATATTCTTGGATATAGAGCTTACCCTCTCATATACAGAATCTATCCCCTTGATTGTAGCAATAGATTGCTCATTACCGTACTTTATAAAAATATTATCCTCCACAATCGGGCAAACAGCCTCAACACCCTTAATGCTCTCTATATCATGCATAGTATCACTATTAAGGAAAAACGTCTTGCCGCTATTGGGGGTAATAAGAAAATCGGCTTCGTAACTCTCATACATTTGACGTATGAGGTTATCGAAGCCGTTATATACAGACAAAATAATAATTAAAGCCAAACTGCCAATCCCTATCCCGATTGCACTAATCGCAGAAATGATATTAATTACATTGTGCGATTTCTTTGAAAACAAATATTTTAATGCAATAGAAAAAGGTAAATTCATTAGCAGAACGGTATTACTATTGTTTCAAAAGTCCATCAATATGCTCAGCATAATCAAGAGTGTTGTCAAGGAAAAATGCAATCTCAGGAACAATCCTTAATTGCTTACCCACAACTCTACCAAGATCGCCTCTTAGCTGTTTTGCAGAGTTTCTTAAAATTTCCACAACCTCTTCACCTTTGCCGGAAGGGAAAATGCTAACATAAACCTTAGCAAATGAAAGATCGGGGCTTACCCTCACCTCGCTAACAGTCACCATAGCTCCACCATACACAGCCATCCCTTTACTTCTTATAATCTCTGCCAAATCCTTTTGCAGTTGTTTGCCAACCTTTTGTTGTCTTGTGCTCTCTCCTTCCATAGCTAGAATATTAAATAAATTTTAAAATATAATAGTTCTTTTTACCTTTTTGTATAAGAACATATTTATCATTGATAAGGTTCTCTGCGCTTAAAGCACCATCCACATTAGCGAACTTCTCTTTATTGACACTTAAACCATTAGCCTGAACCATTTTTCTACACTCACCCTTAGAAGGGAAAACATCGGTTTTCACAGCCAAAAGATCAAGGATATTAGTTCCAAGCTCGTCTTTACTAAGCTCATACTGAGGAACACCTTCAAAAACAGAAAGGAAAGTTCTCTCATCTAATTTTCTTAAAGACTCAGAAGTAGATTTTCCGAATAAAATATTAGAAGCCTCCACAGCGTTCTCATACTCTTGCTCACCATGCACCATTACAGTAATCTCCTTAGCAAGAAGCTTTTGAAGCTCTCTCATGTGTGGCTCCTCTAAATGCTTAGCAACAGCGGAATCAATCTCCTCTTTTGTAAGCATAGTGAAAATCTTAATATATTTTTGAGCATCCTCATCGCTCACATTAAGCCAAAACTGATAGAAAGCATAAGGAGAAGTGTAATTAGGATCTAGCCAAATGTTACCTTTCTCAGTTTTACCAAACTTGCCACCGTCAGCTTTAGTGATAAGAGGGCAAACCAAAGCGAAAGCCTCATTACCATTAATTCTTCTGATAAGCTCAGTACCTGTTGTGATATTACCCCATTGGTCGCTACCACCCATTTGTAATTTACAATTCTTATGCTCATTCAGATACAAATAATCATACCCTTGTACCAACTGATAAGTAAACTCAGTAAACGACATACCCTCACGAGTCTCCCCGGTAAGCCTTTTCTTTACAGAATCTTTACTCATCATATAATTCACAGTAATATGTTTTCCGATATCTCTGATGAAATCAAGGAAAGTAAAATCCTTCATCCAATCATAGTTATTCACCATTACCGCCCCATTAGGAGTGCTAGAGCTAAAATCTAAGAATCTTGACAATTGTTTCTTTATAGACTCTTGATTGTGACGCAAAGTGGGCTCATCCAGCAAATTTCTCTCGGCATTTTTCATAGATGGGTCACCAATCATCCCGGTAGCACCTCCAACAAGTGCATAAGGTTTGTGTCCGCAATTTTGAAAATGTTTAAGCATCATGATACTTACAAGATGCCCGATATGTAAAGAATCTGCAGTAGGATCTATTCCAACATACGCCGAAGTTGATTCTTTCATTAGCTGCTCCTCCGTTCCCGGCATTATGGTGTGAATCATACCTCGCCAGGTAAGCTCTTCTACAAAATTTTTCTTCATTTGATGATATAATTAAATGTACTAATCGGCAAAGGTAGTTATTTTTGTATATTTGTCTGAAATTTTAACAAAAAATAACATGAGACAAATAAATACTATAATCAAGAACTTAGCGGTTCTTACATTATTAATTTTTATTGGGGCTTCAGCAGCATTGGCGCAGTTGCCTCAAAAGCTGGATAGCTTAGCAAAACTAGGAGGGATTCCAAATGTGTCGGGCATCAAAAAACTTGAAGTATCAGACAAAATGGAGAATCCATTTAAAGAAAAATATGTAATGTTTGTAGAGCAGCCGATAGATCATACAAACCCGGCAAAAGGGACATACAAACAAAGAGTAGTTGTGATGGTAGCAGATTATAATGCTCCAACAGTGATGATAACAGAGGGATATGGTGGAGCTTATGCTCTAAACCCAAGATACAGAGAAGAGATTTCAAAACTATTCAACACAAATATCGTATTTGTAGAGCATAGATACTTTATGGAATCTATTCCGTTTAAGCAACAAGACTCAACAATTACAGATGAAACACTTGATTGGAGCTATATGAATGCACCTAACCAAGCTGGTGACTTGCACAATATCAATCAATTGTTCAGAAAATTATTTAAAGATAAATGGGTAGCAACCGGAATAAGCAAAGGGGGGCAAACTACAATGTTCTACACGGCATATTACCCAGAAGATATAGATGTATCAGTACCTTACGTAGGCCCGCTATGCAAAAGTGCGGAAGATGGCAGACATGAACCTTTCTTAGCTGAATTTGTTGGTACACCAGAGGAGAGAGCGCAAATTTTAGAATTTCAAACAGAGTTCTTAAAAAGAAGAAAAACAATAACTCCGCTATTTGATAGCTTATCAAAAGCAAAAGGATACACATACAAAATCCCTATGGATGCAGTATATGATTTCTGCGTATTAGAGTTTCCATTTGCATTGTGGCAATGGGGTGGTTCGGGAATTGCTTCTCTTCCAAACCCTAAAACTGCTACAGATTTAGAGATGTTTAAAGCTCTTACAGGCCCAAGTGGCCCAGATTATTTTGCTGAAGGAAGTGATACGGCTCCATTCTTTGTACAAGCTGCAACAGAGCTGGGGTATTACGGTTATGATACAAAACCATTTAAAGGTTTACTTACAATAAAAGATGCTAAAGGTTATTTAAATCAATTGTTTGTACCACAATCACAAACATTTAAATTTGATAACTATTTGTATAAAAAAGTTAAAAAGTTTTTGGATAAGACAGATTCAAAAATGATGTTTATTTATGGTGAATATGATCCTTGGAGTGCAGTAATGCCGGTAGCTCCTGTAAAGAATGAGGAGTTGAAAGCAAAAGGAAAAGGGAGAGAAAACATGGTGCTATTTGTAGAGCCTAAAGGGAGCCACAGAGCAAGAATACTTACTCTTCCAAAAGAGGATAAAGAGAGAGCTATCGCCATACTTAAACAATGGTTGGAGATAAATTAAAACAGCTTCTTATAAAATGTTGGATTTTAAAGAGATTACACTAAGCGACAAAAATTGGGTAGATGAATTATTGCAGTACTCGGGCTACAATGGCACCGAGTACTGTTTTACAACTTTATTTATCTGGAGAAAAATATATAATACCAAGATATGCCGATATAATGATCTGTTACTTATCAGATCTTGTATGGAAACTACACCTGCATATATATTCCCTGCAGGAAAAGGGAGCAGAGAGGATATAAAACAGGTAATAGAGCTATATAGTGCAGATGCAAAAGAGAATTACGGAGCAAAACTGATTCTCCATTCTGTAAATAAAGAGAATGTAGCTTTGATTGAGGAGTTATTCCCGGGAGATTTTAATGCTGAGGCTGCAAGAAATAGTTATGATTATATTTATAACTCATTGGATATTCTCACGCTAAGAGGCAAAAAGTTTCAATCCAAAAGAAACCACATGGCAAGATTTCTTGAACTTCCTGATTGGAGCTATGAAACAATCACGAACGAAAACTTGCAAGAGTGTGTAAAGATGAATGCCGAATGGTGTGCTCAGAACGGGTGTAATAAAGATAAATCTATGCAGCAAGAGAGCTGCGCAGTAAAAGAAACCTTGAATAACTTTGAAGCATTGAAGGTAAAGGGTGGGCTATTAAGGCTTCAGGGGAAAGTGGTAGCATATTCGATAGGGGAGATGCTAAACTACAACACATTTATTGTGCATATTGAGAAAGCATTTGCAGACATTAGAGGTGCATACCCTGCTATGAGCCGGGAATTTATATATCATCAAATGGAAAATCCTAAGCCACTGGTATTGCCAAATGGGAAGCCAAATGAAGATATTACCACACAAGATATAGGATTTGAATATATTAATCGTGAGGATGATGCAGGTGATGAGGGGCTTAGAAAAGCAAAAATGCAATTTCATCCGGCGTTTTTATTAGAAAAATGGACGGTGAATAAAAAATAATTATATATTTGCATTATTAATCAAAATAAATAGAAGATTGGAACCTCCGGCCAGTAGTATATCGTTAATTTATATCTTTATAGGAATTATATTATTCCTTTTATTATTTTGCTCAGCCCTTGTGTCAGGGAGTGAAGTTGCATTTTTTTCACTTACTCCAAAGCAAATAAAAAAGCTAAAAGAGGGGCAAGATAAAAAGAGCAAAAGAGTGGTGAAACTACTTGATAATCCCGATTATCTTTTGGGATCTATACTTCAACTAAATAATTTAGTTAATATTCTAATTGTGCTTTTATCAACGCTCGTGCTGTCGGCAATGTTTAATTTTGCGGGGCACCCAGTGTTAGAGTTTTTTGTCTGTACAATATCTGTTACATTTATCCTTGTGCTTTTTGGAGAGGTGATGCCTAAGCTGCTAGCTAATTATTATCCTGTTCGGTTTGCTCTATTTATGAGTGCGCCTATTGTGGCTCTATCTCCTTTTACCAAACCTTTTAATTTTCTTATGAGCCGTTTTGCACAAAGGGTAACGCACACTATGCCTCAAAAAGGGGAGATCACTCTGGAGGAGCTTTCAGAAGCTGTTGATATTGCTCAGCCGAATGCTTCTGAGGAGAAAAAGATTCTAAAAGGTATTGTAAACCTCCCAATGACTACCGTTAAAAAAATCATGCGCCCTCGTGTTGAGGTTGTGGCCATAGATATGGAGTTTACAAATGAGGATGTTATCAAATTAGCTTCTGAATGCGGATATTCCCGTTTGCCTGTTTATAATGAAGACTTGGATGATATAAAAGGGTTTTTGTATATAAAGGATATGCTTAATTATTTATTGGAGAAAGAGCCCGATAAATATATCTGGAAAGAGTATATAAGAGAGGCATATTTTGTTCCCGAGAGTAAGAAGATAAGTGATTTGCTCGAAGAATTCAGGACAAAAAAAATACATCTTGCAGTGGTGGTGGATGAATATGGTGGTACAGAGGGTATTGTTACCTTAGAAGACATTTTGGAGGAAATTGTTGGCGAGATTGTTGATGAGAGTGATTTTAAGGAGCTGAGTGAGATAAATAGTGTAAATAAATTAAAACAATAATAAAAATGGGGCTGTTTTTTACTAAAAAAACTGAAAGTGGTGCACAGGTGTCTGTGTGGAAAATTGAAGAGACGGAGGAGGAGCTTTTAAATATTATTTCTGTTCCTCAGGAGGAATTGGAGGATTTGTTAATGATCAGAAGTGAGGCGCGTAGGAGAGAGAAATTAGCTGTCAGAGCTTTGCTTAATACAATTTTTGAGGATAAAGTTTATCTTGGACACCATGATAATGGAAGCCCTTTTATCCAAAATAACCCTATTCATATTAGTATATCTCATACCCTTAAATATGTGGCTATTATTACTCACCCTACGGAGGAAGTGGGTGTCGATATTGAGAGTGTGAAACGTGATTTTACAGCGGTAGAAAAGAGAGCTCTTTCCGAAGAGGAGAGAGAGGATCTTGTTTCTAAGAACCGTAATGAGCAACTAGCAATTTACTGGTCTGCAAAAGAGGCTCTATACAAAAGAATGAGCCAGCATGGTGTAGATTTTGCCAAGCAAATGGAAATAGAGAAGTTTATCCCTAAAAATGAGGGAGAGTTATCTGCCACTTTTATCTCTAAAGATGGCGTTTCGGAAGATTTTGAAATGGAATACGAGATTTTTGATAAGCATGTGCTAGTTTGGCTTGTAGGCTAAATTATCGTTTAGCTGTGTCGCAAGTTTTATCAAACAGCATGTAATCAGTGCTTTATCTCTTTTTGGTTTAAGGTTTTTCTATTTTGTGTGAATCTATAGTTTTGGTTATCAGTGTTTTGATAAAACTAGCGCCGCAAGTAATTATAGGTGTGTTGCAAGTTTTATCAAACGGCACATAATCAATGTTTTACCACGCGTCTGCTTACGATTTTCCTATTTTGTAAAGATGTATAGCTCTGTTAATCAGCGTTTTGATAAAACTAGCGCCGCAAGTAGTTTTTAGTTTGGCTGGTTGGCTAGGCTCTCTAAATATGCAGATAATTTATTTGGATCTGCGTCTTTTAGTATGGTTTTCTTGTCTTTATCAAGTAAATACAGGCTTGGGACAGCTCTTACCGCAAAGAAGTTATTTTCTCTTATCGTAAAATCTGGGTCATAAGCATATATCCAGTCTGTAGGGAAGTCCATACGTCTACTGCGCCATAGCTCTACATCTTCATCGGTAAACATCGATAGAACTTTCATTTTACCGCTATTTATCATATCTTGAATTAAAGGGTGCTCTTTCAGGTGAGTTTTATATAAAGAGCAAGTGGGGCAATCGGGGTTATTGAAGAAAATAAGGGTGTAATCCGCTTTTATTGAGTGTAGATTTGAGTTTCTATATTTGTTTTGGCTTGTAAGCTCTCTAAAAGCAAAATTCCCCACTTCTTGCCCAACTCTATTTACTTTACAGGTCTTTAATTGCCACTCATATTGCATTTTGTCTATATCTGAGATGCTTTTGGCACTCATTATCTCTTCCAAGGCAGGGATGTATATCTCCTCATTTAATACAGGTGAATTTGCATCATAAAAATATTTCTCAGAGTAATTAAGTAGCGCCATCATAAGTGAGCTATCCCCTCTGAGGGCAATATCATCGGCAGATTTTATGAGCTTTCTCATCGAATTGGCAACAATATTTCCTTTTACAGGCTGAATCATATTCATATAATAAGAATAATTCCCAAAAGCCTCCTCAAAAGCTAAGGTATCGGCTCCTAGTACGCCATTTTTTGTTCCGGTGCTCTTTTTATATTCAATCACATTGGCAATTCTACTTGAATCCAGAAAATTTTTCCAATAATTTGTAATTAAATACTCCATAGCTCTGAGCTGATCCCCTTTATACATAGTTGGAATATCCAACGGCTTAAAAACATACGCTTCGGGTTTGGCAACAATTGGACTTTTGCAAGAAAAAAGGGCAAAAGCGATAATCGGAAGGAAAAATAATTTGTATTTCATGGCTCGCTATAAATTTTGGTCAAATATACATTTTTTTTCGTAGGTGACCTAGGTTTGAAAATTGATCGAGTATAAATTCATGTAATATCTTAAACATTAGATATATCACGTAGCACTTTGAAAAATATGTATAGAATATCATTTGGATAGCTGTACGCATTTTTTATCGTAGAGTGCACATTTTGTGTACAGGTGTAGGGTAAACGAGAGATATGGGTGATAGCTGTACAGGATTTGTGCTGTGCAGTCAGCTTTTTGTGTACAGCTATAGGGGTGAGTGATAAATAATGGGAGAGCTGTACACGGTACATATCGTAGGGAGCAGGTTTTGTGTACAGGTAAATAAAAAGTACCCCTCCGTCCCTTCCCCCTTTAGCAAACTTACTTAGAATTAACGTATATAATTCGCCACTAGATAAACTAGTCTCATCTATACTTAGTTTTAAACCAACATTTTGAGGAAATAGAAGCCATTGGCATGCATGCTCCCTCTGAACCCATTAACCCCCTACGAAGGTGTAGATACAACGCTTTGCCTCTTAGTAGAAAATGCAGCACCTGTAAAAGCGCATGTTTAGGCATAAATTTGTAAACCTAACAATCACAAACATTTTTAGTTACCTCATACGCATAAATAGCAAAGATGGGCATTACATGAAATGATGGTGGTTGATCTTGAATAGTTCCTCTGCAGGCTTTTGCAAGAGCCCCTATATCATTCGATCAAAAATGCGTTGTGGGTCACCTAGCTTTTGGGATATGGGTACAAAAAAAGCCTTCGGGAAGAAGGCTTTTTTGCGTTGAGATACTAGGATTCGAACCTAGACAGGCAGAACCAAAATCTGCAGTGCTACCATTACACCATATCTCATTGGGGATGCAAAGGTATGAATTAATTTTTAAATTCCAAATTTTTAACCAAAAAACTTTAGTGCAAAATTCATAAAATTTTCACCGTATAGGTTGAAAAGTACTATCCAGGTGGCAAAACGTGCCCCTTTGCCCAGTAGCATAAAGATACAGGATTTGGTGAAATTTACTTTGTAAAATCCTAATCCTATGGCAAATACATCTCCTACGATGGGGAGCCAGCTAAGGAATGCAAGGGCAGATCCGTACTTATCAATATATTTTTTCTGTTTATCCAAAGTTTTTCGAGAAACTCGAAACCATTTCTCAATCCACTCCCATTTTCCAAGGTAGCCCATGTAATAAGAAGTGAGGCCTCCAAGCCAATTACCAAGGGTAGCCCAAATAAAGCACGTCCAAGGATCGGCACCTGCAATTAAAAGCCCAAGTAATAAAAACTCCGAGCTAAAAGGGAGTATCGTGGCAGCAAGGAAAGTCCCGATAAAAAGCCCTATAAATCCGTATTCAAGTAAAAACTCCATTAAATAATCTCTAAGTTATCTCTTATTTCTAAAAAAAGCCGACACCATCTCTCCACACTCATCCGCTAAAACCCCACCAACAACCTTAGTACGAGGGTGCATAAGCGAAGGAGAGAAAAGCGAAAAACCACGTTTAGGATCGGGGGCACCATAAACTACCTCCTTCACCTGAGCCCAATTCAAAGCACCGGCACACATCGGGCAAGGCTCCATAGTTACATACAGAGTGCACTCATTCAAATACTTCCCCCCAAGGTAATCGGTAGCCATAGTAATAGCTTGCATCTCGGCGTGAGCAGTAGGATCTGTCAAAGTTTCTGCCAAATTAAAAGCACGAGCAATCACCTTGCCCCCAAAAACCACTACAGCCCCAATAGGAACTTCATCCTTTAATAAAGCAGCTTGAGCCTCTTTGAGAGCCTCTCTCATAAATTTAATATGTAAATCCTCCATTATATCAACTTAAAAACAAGAGCCAAAAAACACCTGCGCCTGCAAGATAGCTCAAAAAAACCATTGGCGTAAATTTCTTTAAATAATAACCAAAACTAATCTTCTCCAAACCCATCACAGCAACACCCGAAGCAGAGCCGATAATTAAAATACTACCACCGGTAACGGCACAATAAGCAAGGAAAAGCCAGAAATCTCCATTAACCATAAACTCACCCGCAGTTTCCAGAGGATACATACCCATAGCGGCAGAAACGAGCGCCACATTATCAAGGAACGAAGAACAAATACCAAAAATCAGAGCCTTCATTGTAGCAGAAGAAATATACGTATTCAAGAAATCAGACATAATACTCAACTGTCCGGCAGCCTTCAACGCCTGCACCGACATTAAAATACCCAAGAAAAAGAAAATCGTAGAGACATCCACACGAGAAAAAGTCTTGCTCACCCTTAAATTTCGCAACGATTTATCATCACTCACATTATACTTCCTATCAGTAATCACCCACAAGATCACCAGCCCAAAAAGAACACCCATAAAAGGGGGAAGCTCAAAAATAGATTGAAAAACAGGCACCAGGGCAAGTGAACCCATGCCAATATATAGAGTTGCTTTACGTATCTTAGGATCAATTTTTTGAGCAAGCTCAATCTCCCCGGCAGTAAGCTCAAGAGGCTCAACGGTACTTTGCTTAGGGATCATAAACGTTGTGATAGCCAGAGGTATAAGCATCATTACCAGCCCCGGTAAGAAAACATGATAAATCTGCGACATCACAGTAATATTACCACCAGTCCATAAAATTAAAGTAGTAACATCACCGATAGGGGACCAAGAGCCCCCTGCATTGGCTGCCACAATAATCATACAAGAATAAATCAATCTCTCCTTAGCCTCCGGCACCAGCTTACGAGCCATGGCAACCATTACAATCACAGCCGCCAGATCATCAATGATAGCTGCCATGAAAAACGAAATGATAGAGATTATCCAAAGTAACTTACGCTTTCTGTTTGTTTTAATAGAATTGGTAATGAGAGAGAACCCTCCATGCCCATCAATCACATCAATAATTGTCATAGAAGCCAGTACAAAAAACAGAGTTGTAGAGACATCCCCCAGAGCCTCAATAAGGGTAAAACTGATATATTTATATGCCTGAGCAGTGGTAGAAAGCTCTGCAAAACCCGGGAAAGCTCTCACATAATTCTCCAAATCCCCCGGCTTATGCAGCAAATAAAGCTGCGAAGCATCTGCAAGAAATAAAAACCACAAAATTACACACATGCCTACAGCGGTAGCCGCTTTATTTACCTTGATAACATCTTCTAAGGCTATTGCCAAAATTCCAAAAAGGAACAAAACAGGCATTAAATAATAAACTAACATATAATAAGATTTAGTTGCGCAAATATAAGTAAATAAACACATAAAGCCCCATATTGTTATTTCTTAGAAGTGACAAAATGGCACTAAATAGAGCAATGGCATTTAATTTGCCTAAAAACAAAATCTAAAAAGTAAAACAATATAATTATATAAAAACAAAGAATTATGAATATTAAACCATTAGCAGACAGAGTGTTAGTAGAGCCTAAAGAGGCTGAGACAAAGACCGCAAGCGGATTGTATATTCCAGACACAGCAAAAGAGAAACCTCAAGAGGGTATTGTTTTAGCTGCAGGGCCGGGCAAAAAAGATGAGCCTATGGAGGTAAAAGTAGGTGATAAAGTATTATATGGCAAGTATGCCGGAACAGAAATCGTAGTAGAAGGTAAATCATATATGATGATGCGCCAAAGTGATATTTTAGCAATAATCTAAAAAATAAAAAATCATGTCAAAAGAGATAAAATTCAATATAGATGCACGCAATCTAATGAAAGATGGTGCAGATGCTTTAGCAAACGCAGTAAAAGTAACATTAGGCCCTAAAGGTAGAAACGTGGTAATCGACAAAAAATTCGGAGCGCCACAAATTACCAAAGACGGAGTAACAGTAGCAAAAGAGATAGAGCTTGAAGACAGATTCCAAAACATGGGAGCGCAGATGGTAAAAGAGGTAGCATCAAAAACTGCAGACCAAGCAGGGGATGGTACAACCACCGCTACAGTACTAGCGCAAGCAATTATCAACGTAGGAATTAAAAACGTAACCGCAGGTGCAAACCCAATGGACTTGAAACGTGGTATTGATAAAGCTGTAGCAGCCATCGTAGAGGATTTGAAAAAGCAAAGTACATCAGTTGGAGATGACTACTCAAAAATAGAGCAAGTGGGAACAATCTCTGCAAACAACGATGCTTTCATAGGAAAACTTATTGCAGATGCAATGAGCAAAGTGAAAAAAGAGGGAGTTATCACAGTAGAAGAGGCAAAAGGTACAACTACAGAGGTGAAAGTGGTAGAGGGAATGCAATTCGACAGAGGCTACATCTCTCCATACTTTATGACCAATCCTGATAAAATGGAAGCTGTATTAGAGCAACCATCAATCCTAATCACAGATAAGAAAATCTCATCAATGAAAGATCTTCTTCCTATTCTGGAGCCTATTGCAAGAGATGGCAGATCTTTATTGATCATAGCAGAAGATGTAGATGGAGAAGCTCTTACAACACTAGTAGTAAACCGCTTACGTGGCACCATTAAAGTGGCTGCAGTAAAAGCACCGGGCTTTGGAGATAGAAGAAAAGAGATGTTGCAAGATATTGCAACCCTTACAGGTGGAACAGTGATCTCTGACGAAAGAGGCTTCTCACTAGAAACAGCAACACCGGACATGCTTGGTACAGCAGAAAAAGTGACTATCGACAAAGAGAACACAACAGTTGTAAACGGAGCAGGTGACAAAGCTGAGATAGACAATAGAGTAGCACAAATCAGAACACAGATAGAGGCTACAACCAGCGATTACGATAGAGAAAAACTACAAGAGCGTCTAGCAAAACTTGCAGGTGGAGTAGCAGTGCTATACGTAGGAGCAGCCTCTGAAGTGGAGCTAAAAGAGAAAAAAGATAGAGTAGAGGATGCACTAAGCGCAACTAGAGCCGCTGTAGAAGAGGGAATCGTAGCAGGTGGCGGAGTAGCATACATCAGAGCAAGCCACTCTTTAGCAGATATACAAGCTGAAAACGATGATGAGAGAACAGGTATAAATATTATATCAAGAGCAATTGAAGAGCCGCTAAGAGTTATATGTGCAAATGCAGGGGTAGAAGGGAGTGTAGTAATACAAAAAGTGAAAGAGGGAAAAGCTGATTTTGGCTATAATGCACGTACAGATGTATATGAAAACATGTTGGCAGCAGGCGTGATAGATCCAACCAAAGTATCGCGTGTAGCACTTGAAAACGCAGCATCGGTAGCAGGAATGTTCCTTACAACCGAATGTGTGATTGCAGATAAAAAAGAGGATAACCCTGCACCTATGATGCCACCTATGGGTGGAGGAATGGGTGGTATGATGTAAAAATGCCATGCTAAAGATTGGAGATAAAGCCCCTTATTTTGAGGGGAAAGACCAAAATGGAAATACAATAAAACTTACCGATTTTGCAGGTAAGAAACTGGTACTATACTTTTATCCGAAAGATAGCACACCCGGGTGCACTGCAGAAGCGTGTAGTTTAAGAGATAATTACGAAAAGTTTTTATCACAAGGGTATGCCATTGTGGGAGTAAGTAAGGATTCCGAGAAATCTCATCAGAAATTTATTGAGAAATATGCACTTCCTTTCCCATTGATAGCCGATACAGACACCAAAATCCTACAAGATTATGATAGCTGGGGGCTAAAAAAATTTATGGGAAGAGAGTATATGGGGGCAATAAGAAAAACCTATATAATAGATGAGAAAGGGATAATAGCTGATATTATCGAAAAGGTAGACACTAAAAACCATGCAGGCCAAATCCTATAAGGCTTTCAAGGTAAAAATATAATTTACATTTTGATACTCTTAGTAAATAATTGTATCAAAATGTAAATTTGTATTT
>CAZYQA010000002.1:0-27460 GCA_964649555.1 uncultured Muribaculaceae bacterium | reverse complement strand
GGGGAATGGATTATGAGCGTTTCAGAGAGTCTGCTACCCGTGAAGTGAATGTTGCGATTAATGCTGCTTTTAAGGGGGGCGCCAGCAGGGTTGTGGTGAGGGATGCGCATGAGAGTATGAGGAATCTGATTCCGGAGTTGTTGGATCCTCGTGCCGAGCTGATTAGAGGTGGGGATGGTTCTAATCCGGAGATTATGTTGCAGGGGATTGAACAGGGGTTTGATGTTTTGTTTTTTGTTGGGCATCATGCAGGTGCGGGGACTCCTCGCGGCGTTTTAGCTCATACGATGGTGGTGGATGGTGTGCAGGAGTTTTCTATTAATGGTATTCAGATTCCGGAAATGGCTTATTGCGCTTTGATAGCGAATAAGTATGGTGTTCCGGTGGGTTATTTTAGCGGCGATGATGTGGCTTGTGCTCAGGCTAGGGAGTTTTTTGGGAATAATCTTGTGACCACAGAAACGAAAAAGGCTATGGGCTGGAAGGTGGCACGCTGTTTTCACCCTTCGATTGTGCATAAGAGAATTGATAAGGATGTTAAGCGTGCTATGAAGAAGAGGGATTTTACTTATTTTAAGATGAATCCTCCTTTTAATTGCTATTTGAGAGTTAAGAGTGGCAATGATGTGAATGGAAACCCTATTTTAAATGAGTATTCTTGGCAATCGGGCAATATTAATGATGCTTTCGCTTATTTTTGGGATAGAATTTAATGTATGGTATTTGAATGAAGCTAGCGATTGTTATATTAAACTGGAATGGTGAGAAGTTTTTAAAAAGTTTTTTTCCTCAATTAGTTAAAGCTACTTATAGCCCCGGATCTGAGATTATTGTTGCAGATAACGGCTCTACGGATAATTCTATAGAGTGGCTGAAATCTAATTTCCCAAATGTAAGGCTTATCTGTTTTGATTCTAATTATGGCTTTACCGGGGGGTACAATAAAGCTCTAAAAGAGGTTGATGCCGAGTATTTTGTATTGCTTAATTCGGATGTTTTTGTACCTATTATGGGGGATCATGATTGGACCTCTCCTATTATCGATTTTATGGATAGTAATCCCGCTGTTGCTATCTGCCAACCTAAGATTTTGAGTGAGGCTCGCAGGGAGTTTTTTGAGTATGCCGGGGCTGCCGGGGGCTTTATTGATAAGTATGGTTTCCCTTTTTGCAGGGGGAGAGTCTTATCTGATGTGGAGGTAGATAAGGGGCAGTATGATTCTAATATCAGTTGTTTTTGGGCTTCGGGTGCCTGTATGTTTGTGCGGAGCTCTGTTTGGAGGGAGCTCAATGGGCTGGATGATCTGTTTTTTGCTCACATGGAGGAGATTGATTTCTGCTGGAGGGCTCAATTGAAAGGGTATCAGGTATGGTGTATTCCTCAATCTTATGTTTATCATGTTGGTGGGGGTACTCTCCCTAATAATTCGCCTCGTAAGCTATTTCTCAATTACAGGAATAATCTTTTAATGTTGTATAAGAATCTTCCCCCTAAAGGGAAAGGCCAGTTTATTTTTAAGAGGATGTGTATAGATGGCTTATCGGGGATAGTTTATCTTTTGCAGGGGAAACCTAAATTTACTAAGAGTGTGATTGATGCTCATAATGATTTCAGAAGGCTCAAAATGCAATATCCTGCCGCGAGCATCAATTCTAATAACGCCTGTAATCTCAATGGCGTTTATAAGCATAGTATAATCCTATCTTTTTTTATCGGGAAAAAAACATTTCGTAGGTTATTCACAAAATAGAATGCGTATGGAAGCCGTCACATATCTCTGGGTATAAGCGCAATACAAGAATACAAGCGTGCGCATTTTTTTTTGTAGGTCACCTACGAAAAAAAATGCGCACGCTTTTGTATTAGATACTTTGTTCTATATTCCAGCTAAATGCCCTTAATCCCATGGCCGGGCTACCTTGATCCAGCTCTTTTAGGCGCCTAAGCAGCTCTGCCTGGTCTTTCTCTTCTATTATACATAGCATTGCGGAGTTGAGGGTGGGCCATGCATGGTCGCCAAGGTGGGGTTCGCCTGTATGCGACCCCTTTCCTTGTACTTGCTCCCAGCTTGTATATCCCCTTAGTCCGGTTTTATTTAAGATATCCAGAATCTCTTCGTGGAATGCCTGATTATATGATATAAATACTGATTTCATCGTTTTATTTTTTAAGCCAACTTGCGTTGCATTTTCTTAAATTCTTTTAGATCTTTTCTACGTTTGTTGTTCACTCCATTACCTGCAAATACACAGTACATTACCGGTACTATTACTAAAGTAATCAATGTAGATATTGATAGCCCCCATGCTACGGTAAGACCCATTCCTCTCCACATTTCAGATCCTTCGCCTGTACCCATTGCCATTGGTAGCATACCTAGCACTGTTGTAAGGGTGGTCATTAATACGGGGCGCAAACGGGATTTACCCGATGTGATTACAGCATGTGCCACTCCCATACCTCTCTCGCGGCAAAGGATGATGTAATCGATAAGCACGATACCGTTTTTCACTACTATACCCATCAACATAATTACTCCTACGAATGCCATTACACTTAGTGGGGTATTGGTGAGTACAAGCCCTATCAATACTCCGATAATCGCAAATGGGATTGAGAACATGATTACAAATGGATATGTTAATGATTCAAACTGTGCGGCCATCACGATAAACACTAATACTATGATAAGTATCATAAGGGTGAATAGATCTGAGAAGGTATCTTTTTGGTCTTCGTACATACCTCCCAGCTGCCATGATAGGCCTGCAGGTACCTCTACCTCTTTCATCATCACATTGGTAGCATCTACCAAGTCACTCATCGCCATTCCTTTTGGAACTACTGCCGATACTGTGATGATCCTATCGCGGTCTTTACGCTCAATTGTTGGAGGTGTGTATGTTTCAATTACTTTGCCCAAATCTCTGATTCTTATACCTTTGCCTTGTGCATTGTAAATAATGATATTTTCTATATCTTCAACAGATTTTCTGAACTCAGGTGCAAATCTTACACGTATCTCGTACTCATCGCCATCTTCTCTATAGTAGGATGCCAAAGATCCGTTGATTCTGTTTCTTAATGCTGCCGAGGCAGTTGATACATTTAATCCGTTGATAGCCAGTTTTTCTCTATCAAAGTCTACTTGGTATTCAGGGGTATATTCACTTCTACTTACGTTTACCTGTGTTACTCCCGGAATCTCTCTGAATTTCTCTACTATGTTGGCTGCCAGATTATCGGAGTCTGTGAAGTTGTAGCCATATATCTCTACGTCTACAGAGCTTTCTCCACCCATTCCTCCTTGGTTACCTCCGGCAATTACTTGGAATTTTCTTAGTTGTGGGTATTCCAACATATCGTGTCTTATCTCGTTACAAATCTCTGTAAGCCCTCTTTCACGCTCTGTTACGCTTGTAAGCCTAATATTAAAACTCATAATGTGCGTACCGTTGTCTTGTAGCGATGCCCATACGTTATCGGAGCTTGCAGATCCTTCTGTCACGTTACATTTTGTGATTTCGGGGTATTTTGCCAAGAGTTTATCTGAGATCTCTAGTGCAAGTGCTCTTGTAATATTTTGCCCGGTACCGATAGGTAGCTCGGCCTTGATTGAGATACGTGCATTATCTTGTGCAGGGAAGAACTCATTTTTTAGTTTTGGTGCTAAAAATACGATAGTGAGTATAAATACTCCAAAGATTGCACAGATTACAGTTTTTCTATGGTGTACACACCATTGTAATAGTACTCCGTAGCCTTTATCAAGTTTATTCAGCCCTTTTACAAATGTACCGTATATTACTCTGTGGAACCATGAATTTGGGGTATCTTGTTTCAATAGTCTTGAACATGCCATTGGGATAAGGGTAAGGGCAGCAACTGTTGATACTATCATAATGATACTTACGATCCATCCTAATTGTCTGAATAGGATACCTGCCATACCTTGTATCATGGTCATAGGTAAGAATACTGCAAGCATTGTAAGGGTAGATGCTACTACCGAGATTGCTACCTCATTGGTTGCATATACCGCTGCTTGTTTAGGTCTACTCCCTTTTTCTATATGTGTGGTGATATTTTCCAGTACCACGATAGCATCATCCACCACCATACCAATAGCTATTGAGAGCGAGCTTAATGATATGATATTAAGTGTATTTCCTGTTGCAAACAGATATATCAATGATGCCAACAAGGATATTGGAATTGTAAGCATAATGATAAAGGTAGCTCTCCAACGCCCTAGGAAGATGAACACTACAAACATTACTATTATAAAGGTGGTGATAATAGTATCTTTTAGGGAGTTGATAGTGTTGATGATATTATCTGATGTATCTACGATTACATCTAATTGAACATCTGATGGTAATGATGCCTGAATTGCAGGTAATCTCTCTTTTACTTTTTTAGATATATTTACCGAATTGGCTCCCGATTGTTTTTGTATTACAACCATTCCCCCTTTTTCTCCATTGTTGAAGGTCTCTTGTGAGCGCTCTTCAAGTGAGTCTTCTACCCTCGCTATATCTTTTAGGTAAACAACTCTTCCATCTTTGTACCCTATTACTAGGTTTAGCATCTCCGATGCATCTATAAACTCTTTTTGCACTCTCAATGAGTATGAGTTGGATCCGATATCTATTGTTCCCGCAGGGATATTTTTATTTTCTTGTTGAATTATTCCCGCTATTGTCTCGATGCTGATACCATAAGCTTCCATTTTGTATGGATCGCAATATACTTGTATCTCTCTGCTTGGAGCTCCTGATATAGATACTGTACCTACTCCGCTTACACGTGCCAGCGGATTGGCTACTTTATCGTCAAGCACTTTGTATAGGCCATTCATGCTCTCTTTTGCCGTAACAGAAAGGAGGAGAATGGGAACATCGTCTGCTCCGAATTTAAAGATGATGGGATTCTCCGCATCATCGGGTAGCTGGGATTTTACCATATCTAGCTTGTCCCGCACATCATTGGTGGCTACATCTATATCTATTCCATATTCAAACTCTAAAGTTACAATTGCCATGTTCTCTTTAGATTTTGAGGTAATGTGTTTAAGGTCGCTCACACTATTAAGTGCGTTCTCTAGTGGCTTAGTCACGTTGTTTTCTATATCAGAGGCACTCGCTCCCTGATATGTGGTGAGTACCATTATGGTATTCGCATCAATCTCCGGGTATAGATTGATAGGTATTTGTAGTAGCGAGAAAACACCGAATATAGCTATGCCCACAAATATAAGGGCAGTAGTTACCGGCTTCTTTACCGCTGTTTGATATAAACTCATTTTAAGACTCCTTCTAAATTAGATTATTATTATTTTACTACCTCAACCTCCATTCCGTTTGAGATTCTGTTTTGTCCTCCGGTGATTGCTACATCTCCATTTTCCAATCCACTGATAATCTCAAATTCGCTCTCCATTCTTCTGCCTAGCTCTACTTTCTTAAATTCTACTATTCCGTCTTTAACAGTGTATACGTATCTGTCGCCGGATCCTGTTTGTTTTACTATTGCTACATCGGGTACTATCACATGGTTTGCTTTTCCGTAAGCTACAGTAACGCGTGCAAACATTCCCGGACGCACTTTTTGGTCTGCATTATCGATAATCACCTCTATCGGGAATGTTCTGGTTGCAGGGTCGATCGACGGATATACAAGATTGATTCTTCCGTTGAATACTTCTCCCGGGTATACATCTAATCTTACTTCTACAGGCATTCCTTTTTTTACTTTTGTATATAGCCCTTCTGATACGTTTACTTTTAGTTTTACCGGCTTGATCTGCTCCACTATATATAGTGGCTGCCCCATTGTGTACATATCTCCGCTATCGTAGTTTCTTGCTGTCACTATTCCATCTATCGGGCTTATTAATAGGGTGTTTTCGAATAGGTTGTCGTAGTTGGATTTGGAGATGTTGTATTTTAATTTTTTTGCATCCCAATCACTTTTTGATGTTCCTCCTATCTCGTATAGCTCATTTGCTCTTACAAACTCTATCGAGTCGTTTTTCATTTGTAGTTGAGCCTGTACCAAGTTTACTTGATCCATTTTTGCTATTACTTGCCCTTTTTTCACATTATCTCCCACCTCTACCATTACTTTTTCTATTCTGGTGCTTGTTTTTGGTGATATATTATTTGTTGCGTTTGCTTCTACTGTGGCAGTGAAGTTTCCTAGTAAATCAATCTCTCTTTCAAATACTTGTTGTACGTTTACTTTGATTTTTTCTGCTACTGTTTGCTCTTGAACCTCATTTCCTCCACAAGCTGCTACAGCTAGAGATATTGCGGCTAATGATAATGTTCTGAATAAATTAGAGTGTCTCATATATTTTTATTTTTTTATTTCATTATTAATTTGGCTTCCGATTATCTTTTCTAATGATGATCTTGCTATTAGAAAGTTGTATATCGATTGGTATAGGTTTAGTTTGGATTGTAGTAGCGAGATTCTTGATGCGTCCATCTCCAGTAGTGTTCCACTTCCTATCTGATATCTTTTTTCTGATATGTCGTATCCTAATTGCGCCCCTTCTATACCGCTTTGTGCCGCATTGTATTGTTTTATGGATGTCTCCATTGAGTTGAGCGCCTGTTTTAGCCCAACTTCCAACTCTCTTTGTGCATTCTCTTTTTGTAATTCCAATTGCTCTTGTTGCACTCTGGTTTGTTTGAGTGTGTGGTATCTTTGCCCTCCTGAGAATATTGGTATCACTAATGAGATGCCCCCTACTGAGTATGGGTTCCATTTGTATGCGCTGAATTTAAAGTTGTTGGCCATCGCAAACCATTGGTATGATATTGATCCGTTTAGTGATGGGTAGTATTGTGCCAATTGCATTTTGTATGTCTGCTCTAATTGCCCCATTTGCATCTCTAGCTGTTTTAGCTGCGAGTTGTTGCTCAAGCTAAGATCGTTGGTTTCTTGCGCTTTTGCCAAGCCGTGCTCGTAATCGGCAAGCGTCTCTGAGCATTCTATCTCCATTGCCAGATCTATTCCGATAAGGGCTTTTAGCTTCCATTTTAATAGAACTACATTGTTTTGAGCATCATATACATTTGGCTCTATATTTTTTGCAGTGATCTCTGCGCTGATCATATCGTATTTTGAGGTTGTTCCTGCTTCGTATTTCTTTTTCACCTCATTATAGTTGTTCATCGCATTGGTGTAGTTTTGTTTCAATACGTTATATGTGTCGGATGCCAAAAGTATTGCAAAGTAGGTTTGTTGTACCTGGTCTACTAAGTCTATTTTTGATCCTCTCGATTTCTCTACTGCAAGCTCTACATCCATTGCTGAGATTTTTAGGCTTTTCCATAATGGTACGGAGATAATCGGCATTGATAAATCAAATCCTGTGCTCCATGAGTTGTCTAATCCCATAGTGATCGCGTTTCCTTCTATGTACATTGTTTGCTTTTTCAGTGTACGTTGGTAACCTCCGCTAAAGTTGATTTGTGGGAATAGTGATGCGTAACTCCCTTTTTTCGCATATCCTGTTTTGGTTATCTCCTTTTCGGCTATTTTAACTGTAAGGTTCTCACTTAGTGCAATTGTGAGTGCCTCATTTAAGTTAAGTCTTAATGAATCCGGAGCCTGAACATTCTCGCTCGCTTTTGCCGTATTTATAGTAGCTACGGCAAGTATGGCAGCAAGCAATCGAATTAAATAATTTTTCTTGTTCATATTAGTATTGTTTTTATAAACCTTCTGATTCTATTTCTTCTAGTATTTTTCTCCCTTTATCGGTGCTTATTCCTCTAAAGAGGGTTATTAAACTGATAAAGCATATTTGTGCCGGAGTATATTTGTCAGACCATTCGTTTTGCTTATTCACAACCTGAGCCATGAACATCTGAGTAAATATATCGTAGTTGGCATGGGCCAAGAAGTATCCCTCTTTTATCCCTAGTGCAATCTTTTCTTTTCCAAGTTGATCTTGCTCTGTACGATAGTTTTTTAAGTATTCTTCCAACTTGGGGTAGAATTTTATATCGTTATAGAATGCAGGTGATATACTATTGTAAAATTTGAATGATTCTACCCCTTTATATACCATAATTCTTATTATATCGGGGAGTGAGTCATACATTTTTGATAGTTTATCTTGCTCTTTCTCCATTTTGTATTTTACACATTCATATACAAGCTCCTCTTTATTGGGGAAGAACTCATATAGCGTCTTCTTGGAAATTTTTAGAGTTTTTACAATATCATCCATACTTACCCTTTTTATTCCATAAAGGGCATAATCTTTGAATGAACTGCAAAGTATCTGTTCTCTTTTCATTTTTTACGTAATTGAAATGCAAAAATCGTTATTACATTTTAAACTATTATGGTACAAATCGTATAAAACTTGTCCATTTCTATAGTAAAATAACTATTTTTACATTTATTATTAATCTTTTTATTCCGATTTTATATGGAAGTGAATTTTTTTGACCTAAACGGTATAAGAAACCCGGAGGAGTGGATTGATAATTATATTTATGGGGATGAGCTGAAAATTCGTTTTATCAAGCCGTGCGCAAGGGGAAAATATGAGGATGTTCTTTTTTATTGTGATCCTCAAAGTAATAAGAATAATATTAGGTTTATCCTAATTTTGCAGGGTAGGTTGGATATTACTGTCGATTATGTGAAGCATACTTTTGAGCAGAATAGTATTGTGGAGCTTAATCCTTCGCTGATGATTAATAATTTTGTGATCAGTCCGGATTTTTCTTGCTATACGTTAAATACCAGCAGACCTTTCTTGAATGATACGTTATTGGATAGAAGGCCCATTCCTATGAAGCATTTCAGGGCTTTGAGTAAGCGGCCGGGGACAAATATCTCTATAAATGATACTTTGAACCTGAAGAATAGCATCAAGCGTATTATCCATTTTATTGATATTAAGGAGCATATCTTCAAAAAGGAGCTGATCCATAATACTTTTTATAATTTTATTCTGGAGTTTGCTAATATTATTCTCTCTTCGTATAATGCTACTGAGGCTGAGAGTGAGCCCCTTTCCCGAAAGGATCAGATAATTATGGATTTTATGAGGCTGGTAAATGAGCATGGCAAAAAGGAGCATTCTCCCTCTTTTTATGCAGATAAGCTGTGTATAAGCGTGCAGTACCTTTCTCTTATCCTCAAAGAGCGCTCTACCAATACTACTGCCGATTGGATTGCCACTTATCTGGTTATTCAAGCCAAGTCTTTATTAAGAACGTCCAAGCTCTCTATTCAAGAGATCTCGGACGAACTATATTTCAGCGATCAAGCCTCGTTTGGTAAATTTTTCAAAAAGCACACCGGCGTTTCTCCCAAGAAATACAAACAAGAAAACGCTTTTTTGTAGGTGACCTAGCTTTGCATTTTGATCGAGTGATGTGCATGGCCTTCAATGGGTTGCAAAAACAGAATCCGATCAATATTGCGTTGTGGGTCACCTAGCAATGTTCGACAATTTGTTCCAGCCTTGTGCCACGGGAGCCTTTTATTAGTATCAGGTAGCCGTTGAGGGGCTCGGTGGTTATGTGAGCGGATAGGTCGCGCGAATTGGGGAACAGCTGGATGGAGCTGGTTATCCCGGGTTTTATTTTGTTGTATGCCTGTGCAAATTCTTTTCCTACTATGTATATTTTTTCGGCGTGGAGCTTGTCTGCCCTCTCTAATATGTTGATATGTTCTTGTAGGGAGTCTTCTCCCAGCTCTAACATATCCCCTAAGATAAGCGCTTTTTTGGGGTGCTTGATGTTTTCGAAGTTGGATAGCGCAGCTCCCATACTGGTAGGGTTTGCATTATAGGCATCAATGATCAAGGAGTTGTTGGCTGTGTTTTTCAACTGTGATCGATTATTGGATGGCTCGTAGTGCTCTATTGCGCTTATGGCATCTATTATGTTTACATCGAAATATGTGGATATGCAGATTGCTGCTAAGATGTTATCGGCATTGTAGCTCCCAATGAGTTTTGTTGATAACTTTATTTCAGATGGGGATGAGGCCATCAGGCACGGGTTATTTATCAACATTACCAAAAATGGGTTGTTCTCTTCACATACGATAGTTGCACCGTCGTTTTTGATCCCATAGGGTACAAATTGCATTAATGGTCGCTCCTGTGCCATCTTAAGGATTTCGGGGTTATCAACATTTACAAATGCTATTTTTTTATGGGATTGCAATTGGTCGTATAGCTCCCCTTTGGTTTTTTTCACCCCTTCGTAAGAGCCAAAGCCTGCCAAATGCGCTTTGCCTACATTTGTGATCAGCCCAAAGCTAGGGCAAACAAGCCTTGTGAGCAGCTCTATCTCTCCCGGTGCACTTGCTCCCATCTCTATCACCGCTACTTGGGTATCTTGACTGATATTGAGCAAGGTGAGGGGTACCCCAATATGGTTATTGAGATTCCCTTTTGTGGATAGCACGTTGTATTTTTTAGATAAGGTAGCAGTAATCAACTCTTTGGTTGTGGTTTTGCCATTTGTCCCGGTGAGCGCTATTACAGGAATCTTAAATTTTCTCCTGTGGAAGCGTGCCATCTGTTGCAGTGCTTCAAGCACATTTGTTACAAAGAGTATATGCTCTTTATCTTGCGATTGCTGATAAATATCATCGTTATCGGTTAATGAGTATTTTGCACCTTTCTCAATTGCTTGGCTGATAAACTGATTTCCATCAAAATTATCCCCTTTTAGGGCAAAAAACATTGAGTCTTTTTTTATCTCTCTGGTATCTGTACAAACTCCCGTTGTCTCTATATACAAAGCATAAAGCTCTGCAATGTCATTTATTATCATTACAATATCATTTTTACTCGTAATTCTTCTTTATCAATATAGTTGGGATACCTGAACTGAGGCATACCGATAGCCATTCCTGCCAATATATCCCCATCTATATCCAACATCTTGTTTAATTTTTTCTCTTTGTCTTGCTTTATGGCCGTGCAAATAAAGCCTGTGTAAAACTGGCTCACACCCAAGCTCTCTGCCATCAATGAGCCATTCTGGTATGCTAAATTGGAATCTTGACATCCAAACCTGCTCCCTTGCGGCGCATGGATGAGTATCAGCCCCGTTGCTCCTCTTAATATCAGATCGTTCCCTTTGCCAAACTCTTGCTCCATAATTTTAAATTTGGAGGCATATTTATATGCAGAAGGCATGGCTAGCTTTAATATGGGCTTTAGTATTGGGTTGTGAAGTTTTTTTACAACACCTGCAAAAATCTCTAGTGTGTATTTGCTTACATTGCGCAACATATCAGGGTTTGAGATGTAGGTAAATTCCACTTCTTGCATATTGCTGGCCGTTGGCGCCCTGTGTGCCGCTTCCAGTATCCTATTTACCAAGTCTGCAGGCACTTGCTCTTTTTTAAACGCTCTGTTGGATCTGCGCCCTTTTATCAACATCTCCATCTGCTCAGCAGTGGGATAGAGTGAGTAATCCACCTTGTGCACTTTTTGCTCAGGGAATATGTTGTGTTGCACAGATGTGGTTGGGCATACTGCTACGCAATGTCCGCATTTGATGCAGTTATCAACATCTTGCAAGTCAATTTTTTTATCATCATTGATGGTATTCAACACAAAAATATGTGCCGGACAAACTTTTACACATTTGCCGCATTTGATGCACGATGCGTTATCGATGCTTATTTTAACATTATGTCCCATATCTTTATTTTTTAGAATAGCCCTGTAGATCCGAATCCCCCTTCTCCCCTCTCAGTCTTGTCTAGCACCTCCACCTCTATCAACTCTGCCTGCTCGTATTTTTTTATTACCATCTGCGCAATTCTCTCTCCTCTATTAATTACAAAATCGTTTTTAGAAAGGTTCACCAAAATGATTTTTATTTCGCCTCTGTAGTCGGCATCGATTGTGCCGGGGGTATTGCAAACAGATATGCCGTATTTTGCCGCAAGCCCGCTTCTTGGCCTCACCTGAGCCTCATAACCTTTTGGAAGTGCGATATATAAGCCTGTGGGTATCATTGCCCTTTCTAAAGAGCCAAGCACGATAGGCTCATCTATGTTTGCCCTTATATCCATTCCGGCAGATTGCTCTGTCTCATAAGATGGTAATTCAAATCCGCTTTTGTTTACAATTTTAACTTGCATAATGTATATTTTTTTACAAATAATAAATAAACTCCTAGTAGTAAGGTATTGATTATAAACACAATCCAATATCCTTTATCGAGTAGCATCTCTCTTAGTATTAATGATATTACAAATAATATAAGTGCAGATACAATATTTACCAATATCCTGTACCAATCGTAAGGTATGGGATAGTATTTATTTCCTAAGTAGATGCTGTATATCAACATTGCCAACCCACTCAGAATGTGTGCCCACACCGATGCCCAGTATGAGATCAATGGCATTAAGCATATATTGATTGCGGCTGTAACAAGCAATCCTATGAATGTGATGTTGATTGCGTATTTTGTTTGCCCACTTAGCTTGTACCACATTGATACATTGAAGAGTATCCCTATCAGCATATATGATATGAGCATAAAAGGTACTGTCCCGAGTGCTCCTCTGAAATCTTTGCCTAGCAATAGTCCTATTATATCGATATAGAATACTATCCCCAAGAATATAAACATACAGAATGCGACAAAGTATTCCATTACTTGCGCCAGCAGATCTTTATTTTTCCCTTTTGCAAAGAAGAATGGCTCTGCTGCATACCTGAACATCTGGATGAAGAGGCTCATTATCACGGCTAGCTTTACCGCTGCCTGGTATTCTCCCAGAGCTTCCCGCCAGTCTATTGCGGAAGGGGCAAAGTACCTGAAGAGGATCCTGTCCAGAAATTCGTTTATTATTCCCGGCAATCCCGCTATCATAAGTGGTATTGAGTAGATTATCATCTGCCACCATAGTTTTTTATTAAATGAGAATCTCATTTTTAGGAAATCGGGTATAAAGAGCAAGAAGCAGATTATACAGCTTACGAATATTGCCAGTATTATGTATGAGAAATCGGGCGTGGCAGGTATAAAGTTTAATAATACCGATTGCGGATGTGATAGGAAGTATAGCGGTGCTCCAAAAAGGAATATGAGATTGAAGATCACCTCACTTAGTATCTTGATACTTTTAAGTACGGCAAATTTGAGCGCTTTTTGCTGAAACCTGAGCCTTGCAAACATGATTGCAGTAATGGAGTCTAGGGCTATCAAGCCCCCTACATATATCATTACATTGGAGTAGCCTGCGTAATCTAATGCAACAGCTATTGGCTCGGAGAATGCCCAGATTATAAGGAAAAACATTATTGCCGTTACCCCTACCGTTATGAGTGCATTGGAGAAGGGTTTGTCCGGGTTATCCAGATTATTGCTATTGTTTGCAAACTTAAAGCAGCCTGTCTCTAATCCTAGCACCATCACCACCTGTAGTACTGCTACATAGGCCATAATATCTGTAAGTGACCCATATTCACTTAGCTCTAAGACTCTGGAATATATTGGGACAAGAAAGAAGTTTAACATCCTCGCCAATATGGTGCTGAGCCCATATATGGCCGTCTCCCCAGCTAGTTTTTTTAATGGATTAGTACTCAAATGCTTTGTTTTTAAATAATAATAAACCTATGTTAAATTGCGGATACCATCTGTTGTATTCCCCTTTTTCATAGTATGCGCATGAGAATGAGATTGGGCCTATTGGGGTCTGCCATACTAATGCTGCATTTGCTATCACTCCTCCCCTTGGGAATCTATCTGTATATACGTATTCTCCCTCTGTGCCTGACAGTTGTATTATTTGCTGGTATGGCTGGAAGTATGAGAATGTTGTGTGTATATAAAATGATTTCATAAATGTTATCACAGGCGATATGCCTAATCCCAAATAATTGTTTGCCCTATATTCGGCCAACAGTAATGATTTACTATGTGGAATAGGATTAAACACCGGCATATATAATATGGTAGAGAGATAGTTAAACATATCATTATTATTAGACAGATTGAGGTCTGCCAACCACCCCAGCTTAAAGTGTTTAGATATGTTTATATATGACTCTATCTGCACTTTAAGATTTGCTCTATTATGTTTAAGCCATTTGCTTTGAGGCATTATATTAGATGTAGTACCCGGCCTGAAGCTCTCTGAGCCCCATATATATCTTGCACTTATCAACTCTCGTTTCCCGGCTGTGGGGTATAACATATAGTTGAGCGTGTTTCTCCTTATAGAGAGTGCCGGGGACAAGAAATCTACATAGGTCTTATCTGGCACATCATCCGTTTTGAAGTTTTCTACCTGATAGTATCTGTATTCGGCTTTTCCTCCTGCAATATCAAATTTGAGCAGCAGATTTTTTCTTATGCTTAATGGGGTTGCTATTCCTGCGTTCATAAAATACTCTTTCTGCTGTACATTATTTGGTATTCTATCGGGTGTAAACAGGTTTTGATTCCCATTATAGTAATCAAATTGATGCGCTACCACCTCTATATCATAGAATGCCAGTGGCTTTACACCTATATCGTGCCTCCATCTGAGGCTACCCCCTTTGTAGTATTTACCCAGATTCATTCCTGCTGACATTTTCCAAGGGTTTCGCGCCAAATGTGTATATGAAAGCCCCAAGTATGCTTGATTGAGTGATGAGGAGGATATATTACCTCCTATATCCATTCTAAAGGGTGCCGCCTTGCTCACTTTTAGCTTTAGCGTAAATAGTGAATCGTTATTCGATTCGTATGACGGATAGAAATTCTTCACCGTATTACTTGCTATCACTCTGTAATATCCTCTCTTTAGCTTATTGAAATCAAAATTGCCTATTTCGTCATTTCTTATTGTTCTGGATATGAAGTGCTTTGCTGATCTATCTAAATCTGCCTCTATGTTTATCCCTCCACTGAATATTACTTCTCCGCATTTTGTTCTGAATGCAAGCCTTGCTGAGTCTAGTTGTTCTTTTGTCCGCTCTCTTTTTATCTTATATTTTAGCTCTTCTATGTATGGCAGTGCGTTTTTGTATCCCATCTCTACAATTTCATCCACCTTATGAAAGTCCATTAGCCCAAATGGGTATTTTTGCCCTATCACCATCCCTTTTTCTTGCGGTATATCGTAGTCTGTTTGGATTGTCAGCATGTTATTTACTTGTGACACAATGTCTTCTTCATCCAGGCTCATTTCTCCTGTCACACATTTTACTCCCAGTAAGAAATCGGGCTTGTAGTCTTTTTCCATTATCTCCCAAGGGAAGTTGTTATAGAATCCCCCATCGAAAAGGAGGGTTGAATCTATCGTAATGGGCTTGAAATAGAACGGGAAGGTCATGGATGCGCGTATGGCTGCCCCCAAATCTCCTTTTTTTAGTATGTATGGCTCTTTTTTTACTATATCGGATGCCACACAGAAGAACGGGATCATAAGGGAATCGAAGTTGAATCCTGCCGCCTTAGCCGGTGATGCAAATATCTGTATTACAGCCAAATCCATTGGATATGGTGATACAATGCTTATCGGCAGATGGAATTTTACTTTATTTTTTTTATCTTTTTCCAGCGATACCGAGAACATTTTTGGGGTTGCCTCATCTCTATAAAAGTATGTTGCATAAGCCTGCTCGGGCATCCCATTGTACCATGACTCAAACTCTTTTGAACGAAACAGATAGAGCATTTCATCGGGGCTTAATCCTATTGCGTATAGCCCCCCTATAATGGCTCCCATGGATGTACCACATATATAATCTACCGGTATATTGTTCTCTTCCAGAGCTTTGAGCACTCCTATATGGGATAGCCCTTTTGCCCCTCCTCCACTCAAGACCAAGCCTACCGATTGCGCTCGCATTGAACCGGCCGAAAGAAATAATATAATTATAATTAGTAAGTACCTCTTCATATTGATAAATTAGTGATTCCAAAGATACAAAAAAACCAAATTATTTAATTAATTTTGTTGGATATTTTATATCTAAATCATTTAATATGAGAACAAAAATAATACTTTTATTTTCGCTTGCAGCTTTAATTACAATTGGTTGCAAAAATTCTAATAACAATAACGCAGAGGGCGAGGCTCTAAAGAAGATGGAGGAGGCTAAGGAGCTACCTTTAGCTTTTGACCCTGCTACTTTGCCTGAAGAGCCTGTTTTTGACATTAAGACCTCTGAAGGAACTATCCGTGTGAAGTTATATAAGGATACTCCTCAGCATAGAGATAATTTTGTCAAACTTGCTTCTGAGAGATTTTATGATGGTGTGCTTTTTCACAGAGTTATCAATGGTTTTATGATTCAAGGGGGCGATCCTAACACTAAGGATGCCAGCTTGGCTGATAAGTTTGGCAAAGGTGGCCCGGGCTATACTATCCCTGCCGAGATTGTTGAGGGCTTAACTCATAAGAAGGGTGCTTTGGCTGCAGCTCGTTTGTCGGATACTTCTAATCCTGAAAGAGCTTCCAGCGGTTCGCAATTTTATCTTGTTCAGGATCCTGAGAATTGTGCCAGACTTGATGGTGCTTACACTGTTTATGGTGAGACTTTAGAGGGCTTGGATATTATTGATAAGATTGCTGCTACTCCTACAGAGAAGGATAGACCAACTACCCCTATCAAGATAATCAGCGTTTTACCTGTTACCGAGTAGTATTATGGCCATCTTAGATTTAATAAAAAAGAGCAGAAGTTACAGGAGGTTTTATGAGGATACCCCTATAAAACAAGAGGATCTGGAGCTTATGGTAGAGGCTGCCAGATTTTCACCTTCTTCGCGAAATGTGCAACCTTTGAAGTTCATTTTGTCGAATTCTCCTGCTTTGAATGAGCAGATTTTTCCAAATCTTGCATGGGCCGGCTATTTAACCGAGTGGGTAGGCCCCGAAAAAGGGGAGCGCCCTTCCGGCTATATCATTATGGTACATGACAAATCTATCTCTGCCACATTCTCTTGCGATAATGGCATTATGGCACAAAGTATGCTTTTACAAGCTACCGAACTGGGTTTTGGCGGGTGTATGATTGCCTCTATTAAAAAAGAGGAATTGAAGCGCTTATTTTCGCTTGAAGATCACCTAGAAATTATCATGGTTATTGCCCTTGGTAAGCCTAAAGAAATTGTAGTGATTGATGATATCAAAGAGGGGGATTTTAGATATTTTAGAGAAAATAACGGAATTCATCACGTGCCTAAACGCACTCTGAATGAGCTGATTTTAAAAAATAAATAAATATTTTTAATCCATGAAAAAATTTCTGGCACGCTTGTTGCTACTACTTATATCAAATAGTTTTTTCATAGGTTAAATTTAGGTTAAGAAAAATAGGCTGCGTCGGGAGACGGAAGCCTTTTTTTATGCGCATATACCATGCGTATTTTTTTCCGGAGCTAGGTTACCCACAAACGAAAATTGATCGAAAGCACACTTGCTTAAATAGCTATATATCAAAAACATCACTCGATCAAAAATGCAAGCTAGGTCACCTAGCTAGGTGTATATATATTTTACACGTGTGTATATTTTTTAGACAGCATCTCTCGCACGATAAAATATAAATACTCTAGCAGTAAGCTACTTACGCAAAAGAGCACAATTTTGGCATACAACTTACTACCCAAATTACCGAGTGATAAAATTACCGACATGAATAGATTTATACAAGAAAGTATCAGAAACAAAAAGAAGAAACCACTATCATTTATCATAAATTTCATAGGGATGAGCATCGCCCTCACCGCTGTGATAATTATTTTTCAATATGTAAGAACTCAACTGGAGCATGACAAGGGCACTTTTACAAAGGATATGCAACAGGTGGTAAGGTGCGAGATGGGGGTTGAGAAGATGGGATCGATCACTCCTGCCGCATTAAGCTATTTTGTTGGGGAAATGCCCGAAGTGGAGGCATCATGCCAATTGATGTGCTATGAAACGATTATAGCTACCCAAGATGCAAGCAAAAAGATGAAGCTCCAAACAATGATTGTAGATTCATCTGTTTTTGAGGTACTGCCATATAAATTCTATGTTGGAAACCCTAAAAACGCAATTGAGACTATGGACAAATGCGTAATCAGCAGGTCGGCAGCAAAAAAACTTTTTGGGAACGAACATAGTGCTCAAAATAGTATTATAACGATGAATGGTTTCCCTATCGAGATAACAGCAATAATTGAAGATACACCATCCAACTCTACATATAAAGCAGATGTGATTTGCAACAGAGATATAATTCAAAAAATATGGGGATACCCCAAAAGTGCAATGAAAGTGTGGGGCAACTGGAACTGTGATGCCATCGCTCGCCTGAAAGAGGGGGTGAATATTGAAGAGTTCAATAAAAAATATCAAAACGCCCTTATTGAGCAACTTGCATTAAATGGAGGGCTTCCAAAAGATGATGTGACAAACAAACCCGAAATAAGGAGATTCGAAGATTGCTATTTCACAACAAATCTCACATATACACACGCAAACACCAAAGACCTATTTACAATTAAAATTTTGATTGCCCTAGGAGTATTGATATTGGCAATTTCAATTATCAACTATGTAAATATCTACACTGCAAGATCCAGCGAAGTTATCAGATCTATGGGGATAAAAGCAATATTCGGGGCAGAGAAAGGGAGCCTTATAAAAGGGATAATCTTAGATACAATACTCCTAGTATTTATATGCTCAATTGCAGGTTACGGAATCGCACTCTCTCTCAAACCATTATTACCGGATATATTTGGGGAACAAATCTCACTAGGGCTAGATCTACTCTCAGCACTAATCATATTTATATTCGCTCCTGCCATCATAGGGCTAATATCCAGCATCTATCCGGCAATAGCACTCACACGCTTAAAACCCCTAGATGCAATAGCCAGACGCACAACATCGAGCGAGTTTAACTACATCAGAAATACCTTGATTGTATTCCAGTTCACTATATCGATAGTGCTTATAGCATCCACAATATACATAAACAAGCAGATGAATTATGTCTCAAATATGAATCTAGGAATAAACAGAGATAACATATTAGTTGTGACAGGTGAAACATTTATGATGCAACAATTCCCTACATTCAGGGAGCAACTCTTAAAAAACCCATCAATAAAAAATGCTTCGTTCATGAAACAATCTCCAATCAATATTGGGGAATTTACGACACAAAGCTATGGCCCGGGCAAAGATGATCAATTGACGGTGAATATACTTATGGGGGATGAGAACACATTTGAGGTGTTGGGGCTAAAGATGATTGAGGGAGAGATGCCAAATTACCTATCGCTCAGAGAGGGGATAGATGGGCGAGCATTTTTTATCATCAATGAGACTATGGCAAAGATTTTAAAAGGGGCATTGGGGGATGATTTGGTGTTTCCTTATAAAAATTATGCAGGGGTGATGAATGATTTTCAGGCAGCCTCCATAGATGAGCCTATAGGGCCAATCGTATTTACAGATTTGCAAACATATAGCAGAGGGACAATGGGTAGCGCATATATAAAAATTGACGGAGAAAATTTAAGCGCCACATTAGCTTATATTGAAAAGGTGTTTGAAGATGTATATCCCAAAGAGCTTTATCAATCTCATTTCCTTGATAGAGAATTTAATGAGATGTATAAAGATGATAAACTCTGGAGAACAAGGCTCCTCGCTTTCTCACTTCTAGCAATAATTATAGGATGCTTAGGGCTATTCGCTCTTGTAAGCTACTCTATTGAAAGACGCAGAAAAGAGATAGGAATACGCAAAGTATATGGAGCAAGCATTACCCAAATGGTGAATATGCTTTTGGCCAGCTACATAAAATGGTTGATAATATCTTTTGCTATCGCGACACCTATTATATGGTACTGCATGAAAGAGTGGGTATCGCAATATGTTTACCAAGCCGAACTAAATTGGTGGATTTTTGTATTAGCCGCCCTGCTCACAACTCTAATTGCAATTAGCACAGTTATATTCCAAACTTACATTGCGGCATCTACTAATCCGTCAAAAGCTGTAAAAGGGGAATAATTTATTTGCGTATCTATCAAATTTGTAGTACATTTGCGAGCCTTTTCTCGTGAAGATAAGGGAAGTTAAATTAACAAATTAAAACTCAAACAGTTATGGCTGTAAAAATTCGTTTGGCACGTCATGGTAAAAAGAACTACGCTTATTACCACATTGTAGTTGCCGATAGCAGAGCTCCACGTGATGGACGCTTTATTGAACTAATTGGTTCATACAATCCTAATACTAACCCTGCGACAGTTATCTTAGATAATGACAAAGCGTTACAATGGATTAAAAATGGTGCACAACCAACTGACACTTGTAAAAAGATTTTATCTTACAAAGGTGTTATGTTGAAAAAACACTTATTAGACGGTGTTAAAAAAGGCGCTCTTACTCTTGAGCAAGCTGAAGCTAAATTCAACGCTTGGGTATTAGAGAAAGAGGCTAAGATCAGCAACAAAAAAGCTGGTTTAGCAAAAGGTAAAGCTGATGCTAAAGTTGCTGCTTTAGAGGCTGAGAACAAAGTTAATGCTGCTAGAGCAGAAGAGTTAGCTAAGAAAAAAGCTGAAGCTGCTGCTGCTGAGGCTGCTGCTAAAGCTGCTGAAGAGGCTGCTAACGTAGAAGAAGAAGCTACTATCGCTGAAGCAACTGCTGAAGGTGCTGAGTCTTTCGAGGCTCCAGCTGAAGCTCCTGCACAAGCATAATTAAAAAAGAGAGATATGCGTACAAATGTTTCTGATTTAGAGTTGGTGCAAGTGGCGCATATAGTAAAATCTTACAATACAACAGGTGAGGTTATTATTAAACTTTCGTCTGATTTACTTGAAGATTTTGATATTAAAGAACCGGTGTTTATCAATTTTGATAACCTACCGGTTCCTTTTTTTATCACATCAATGGAGAGAAGAGGAAACTCCGGCGCTATAGTTAAGTTCAGCTCGGTAAACGATTTCAACTCTGCCGAGGAGCTTATACAAAAAAGCATCCATATCTCTACCGATAATATAGATCAAGAGGCTTTGTTATCCGACAAGGATAATATGACTGCATTCTTAAAGGATTGTAAAGTGTACAATCAGTCCAACACCTTAATAGGGAAGATCTCCGATTACCACGATTTCCCTAACAATCCATGCCTAGAAGTAATATTGGACAAAAAAAATGCTCCCGATCAAGAGAGCATTCTTATACCTTTCAATGAGGATCTTATCTTAGATTTCAACCCTAAAAAGAGGGTAATTAAGATGGAGATTCCTAATGGGTTGCTAGAATTATAACAACCCATCTATCATTACGATTCCCACTACTATAGGAGCGATATATCTTATTGAGAAGAATATAAAGTTGAGGAACCACATTGGCAGTTTTACGGCTCCGGCACTTGTGATCTCATCGATATAATTATTTTTACCCAATTTGTAGCCTACAAATATTGCTATCAGTACTCCTCCTAAAGGCATTAATATGTTTGCTGATAAGCTATCGAAGAAATCGAAGAAGTTTAATCCAAGCAATTTAACATTCTCCAATATTGGCCCTTGTGATAGCGAACATAAGCTACCCAGCACCATTATAAAGAGTACGGAAATTAATACGGCATATTGTCTTTTTACCTTAAATTCTTCTATAAGGTATGCAACGATCACCTCTAGTAATGATATTGAGGATGTAAGGGCTGCGATAAACAGGATAAAGAAGAATACTATAGCTAGGATACCTCCTAACGGGATTTGAGCGAAAATGCGAGGTAAGGTTACAAATACCAATCCCGGCCCTTCGGATGGTGAGATACCGAATGAGAATACTGCTGGCATGATTGCCATACCTGCTATAAGAGCAAATGTTATATCTGCCAGCGAGGTGTACACAGAGGTTTTTACAATATTTTCATCTTTTTTCACATAGGAGCCGTAAGTGATAATACATCCGCAACCTAAGCTCAATGAGAAGAATGCCTGCCCAAGTGCTGCAAAGATTGTTTGTGAGGTAATGGCAGAGAAATCCGGCTTAAATAAGAAAGCAATACCTTCACTTGCATTTGGCAATGTTAAAGACCTGACAGCTACTATTATTACAAGGAAAAACAGCAATGGCATCATCACTTTTGTGTATTTTTCTATCCCTTTCTTCACTCCGGCCAGTACTACAAAGCCTGTTGCTACAAGGAATAGTACCATAAAGAATAGGGGCTCATAAGTTGATGATACACTCTGGGTAAACATATTTTCTAATGCTACCGTATCTGTGGTGGAGAACTTGAATTGTATGGCTTTTACTATATAATCCATTGTCCATCCTCCAACTACAGAGTAGAATGCAAGGATAGATATGGATGCTAAAACACCAAATAATCCTACTACAGGCCACTTTGTACCGGGTGCCAGCTTTCTGAATGCTCCAAAAGCATTTGATGATGTTCTTCTACCAAGCAAGAACTCGGAGTACATCACCGGAATACATAATAAGAATACAAAAATAAGATACAGTATTATGAATGCTGCACCTCCGTTTGTCCCAACTAGGTAAGGGAACCTCCAAAGATTTCCCAAGCCCACAGCAGATCCTGCCATGGCTACCAATACACCGAATCTATTACCGAAATTTTCTCTATTACTCATTTATCGTTCTCCTTTTGTATATTATAAATTCAAAGTCTATATCGTTTTCATCATCATGCAGGTATTCTCCTTCATGCTCTATCTCCCATTCTTGGGGGCTGATTTGCGGAAAGAATGTGTCTGCATCATCAATAGAGGCGTATATATGGGTGATATATAGCCTATCAGCTGCTTCAAATGTTTGTTTGTAGATCTCGCCTCCCCCTATTACAAAAAATTCATCTTTTTCCCCTTTTGCAATATTGATTGCGTCTTCAATACTTTTTGCACACTCCAAAGAGGTGGTGTCGGGATTCTTTACTTCCCCTAGTTCACACCCTTTTCTTGATACAACTATGTTTCTTCTCCCAGGGAGTGCTCGCCCTATGGATTCATAGGTTTTGCGTCCCATAATTACAGGGTGTCCTGTAGTTACTTTTTTAAAATATTTCAGGTCTTCAGATATGTGCCATAAGAGTTTATTCTCTCTACCTATGGCATTGCCATCTGCAACCGCTACTATTAGTGATAACATTATTTGTTTTTTAAATTGGTTTATACTGCAATAGGTGCTTTTATTCCCGGATGCGGATCATAATCGATTAATTCGAAATCTGAATATTTGAAACTGAATATATCTTTCTGATCGCCATGTATTATCATCTTGGGAAGGGCACGAGGCTCTCTGGAAATCTGTTTTTCAACCTGATCGAAATGATTAAGATAAATATGTGCATCTCCCAAAGTATGTACAAAATCTCCCGGCTCGTATCCGCACACTTTTGCAAGCATCATTGTGAACAGCGCATAAGAGGCTATATTGAATGGGACACCTAGAAATACATCTGCACTCCTTTGGTATAATTGACACGACAGTTTTCCGTTTGCAACATAGAATTGAAATAGCGCATGGCATGGAGGAAGTGCCATATTATCCACTTGCCCAACATTCCACGCCGATATTATAAGCCTACGAGAATCGGGATTATTGATAAGTTGCTCTTGTAAATTTTTCAACTGATCTATTTTTATACCATCGCCCGCATCCCAGTTTCTCCATTGTGCTCCATATACAGGGCCTAGCTCTCCATTTTCATCTGCCCATTCGTCCCAGATGGTAACTCCATTATCATTTAGGTATTTTATGTTGGTATCTCCGTTTATAAACCATAAAAGCTCATGGATGATTGATTTAAGATGCACCTTTTTGGTTGTTAGAAGGGGAAAACCCTCTTGAAGGTTGAATCGCATCTGATATCCGAATATACTTTTTGTACCTGTGCCTGTTCTATCTCCTTTGATAGCTCCATCATTCATTATCTTTTTTAGTAGATCTATATATGTTTGCATTGAGAATCTGTTTTAATTTGAAGTTTGTAAAATTAATAAAAAAAATAATATGTTCTAATTACTCTTTTGGCGGTATTTCATTATAAAGTTTGAGTATTATGGGCAGATGATCGCTCACGCCTGCTAAATACCTAGGTCCCAGAAAAGTTCTGTTTAGCTTGAAGCCATTGAATTTTGTATCAGGAATCAGTAATATTTTATGCCTGAAAATATCCATATCTTCCAAATTTGCATATAGCCACTTATAGCTAGCAATATCCTTATTTCCAGATGATATACTATCTTTAAGCATTGCATCGGAGATTAAGAAATGATCTATAATTTCCCAATCTGCTTTAAATTTGTAAGTACCTTTGATATTTATGTGCTTTTTTGTAAATTTTGACAAATTGATAAATCTGTCGAAAATCTTTAGTGGAGCAGAGTTGTAGCCATCATTGAAATCTCCCATTAATATAATATTGGCATTTGGATTTTGTGCTTGCAGAGAGTCTGTTTTGCTTTTCAACACATTTGCTGTTGCCATCCTGTTTTTCTGCGAGGGTTTTGCACCAGATACCTTTGAGGGAAAGTGATTTACAAAGATATGAACAGTATCCAAATTGTTGATAACTCCTTTTGAGTATAGTATATCTCTTGTTTGAAGGGTATCTTTATCGTTGATAATTGGGATATATTGTACTTTTAGATTTGTGTATATGTGAGGATTGTACAAGAGAGCCGTATTTATCCCCCTCCTATCTCTCGATTCTTTTATCAGTATCCTATATCCTATTTTTGCTAGTGGTGTATTTTGTGTCAGCTGCTTGAGTGTGAGATAATTTTCCACCTCACACATCCCTATTACCGCGGGGAATATGCCATATTCATCTTTAATAAGCATTATGGTTTTGGATATATCATCCCTTTTCTTTTCAAATTTCTTCCATGTCCAATGTTTCTCGCCTCTTGGAGTAAACTCATCATCTTCTTTCAACGGATTATCAAACGGATCAAAATAATTCTCCACATTCCAAAACATCATCAAAACCAACACAAACTCGCTCATAACTCTAATTTTTAAGCAATAATAATTAAAGTTTGGAGAAGCAGGTTGCCAAAAAGTAAAAATTATAAGCTATATTTGCACCCTGAAAATTAAAAGCAAAAAAAATGGCATTAAGATGTGGTATAGTGGGCTTGCCCAACGTAGGTAAATCAACATTGTTTAACTGTATCAGCTCTGGAAAAGCGCAATCCGCTAACTTTCCGTTCTGTACTATTGAGCCGAATATTGGTTCCACTATTGTTCCAGATGAAAGATTAGAAGTTTTAGAGAAAATTGTTAAGCCAAACAGAGTGCTTCCTGCCACTGTTGAGATTGTGGATATTGCAGGCCTTGTGAAAGGTGCCAGCAGAGGTGAGGGCTTAGGTAATCAGTTTCTTGCAAACATTCGTGAAACTGATGCAATCTTGCACGTACTAAGATGTTTCGATGATGAGAACATTGTACACGTGGATGGTAGCGTAGATCCTGTAAGAGATAAAGAGATTATCGACACCGAGCTTCAACTTAAAGATTTAGAAACTGTTGAGGGGAGAATTAGCAAAGTTCAAAAACAAGCTCAAACCGGTGGGGATAAGCAAGCTAAGAGATTATATGATATCTTAATTAAATATAAAGAGGTTTTGGAGCAAGGTAAATCTGCTCGTACTGTTGTTTTTGATAATGCAGAGGATGAGAAACTTGCTAAAGAGCTTTATTTATTAACTGACAAACCTGTAATGTACGTTTGTAATGTTGATGAAAACAGCGCTAAAGATGGTAACAAGTTCGTAGAGCAAGTAAGAGAGGCTGTAAAAAATGAGAATGCCGAGATTCTTGTTATCGCTGCTAAAATCGAATCTGAAATTGCCGAGCTTGAAAGCTACGAAGAGAGGCAAATGTTCTTAGAAGAGATAGGACTAGAGAGATCTGGCGTTGTTCGCCTTATTCAATCTGCTTATGCTCTCCTAAACCTTGAAACATATTTCACCGCAGGTGTACAAGAGGTAAGAGCTTGGACATACAACAAAGGTGACAAAGCTCCTGCTGCTGCAAGTGTAATCCACTCAGATTTTGAGAAAGGTTTTATCCGTGCAGAGGTTATCAAGTATGAAGATTTCGTAAAATACGGCTCTGAAGCTGCTTGCCGCGCTGCAGGTAAACTTGGAGTTGAAGGAAAAGAGTACGTTGTACAAGATGGTGATATCATGCACTTCTTATTTAACGTATAACAATTACGATAGATATATTGAAAAGGGTGGCTTGCAAGTTTTGAACTTGTAAAACCACCCTTTCTCTTTTTATTAATGGTAGTTTACCCTTAGGTACAAACATACCTATAAACCCTCTCAGCCCCTTTATCGATACCATAGATTGTATTTTCAAATTTGTCATAGGTGATATAATCTAAATTTTCGTTTATGTGATATATTTCCTTGATGGAACCATCAAAGTTTAGAAGATGTAATTCTCGCCCACCATCTTGAAGTGTATATAGCAGGCAGATATATTGATCTGTTGCGAATGATGATAGATAGTATTGTTCCTGCGGATTATTATCTCTTACCTTTACAAAAAATGATTTATCAGGAGAGCTCAGTGAGAAAAAATATACTCCGTTATATGAAAACATCCCCATTACAAGATGTGAATGGGTAAATGAATAGGTAGATGATACATTTGTTATATCAATAGGAGACTGATATAAATATCCTATCGTATCTCTCTTATTTTCTTTAGATTTTAGTATGAGCTTGTTTTGCTCTTGGGTTTGTACGGATATGTAGAATATCTCTTTTTGCGGATTAATTGCTGCAACATAAGCTGACGGTTCACCTTGAATAGTCTCTTTTTCGCCGCTCTCTATATTTATACATACTAGTTTATTATATATATCGGCAGCTATCCATAGTAAGTTTTGGCTTGTATCTGAGATAGATTGTACAAATTGTGAATCTGAGTATTCTTCTGCCCCCCTACCTCTAAATATAGTTTTATTTGGAATTATAGATCCGCTCGTTTTATCGCATACAACTAGTATGTTTTCACTGGTAAACCAAAAATCAAAGACTACATAATCTTTTAATACCATCAGATTATTATATCCTATACAATCCGTTGCATACACCTCTCCTATCAAAGTTTTAGGCACCTCATTATAGTTGTGATTAATATGCTTTTGTGTCTTAAAAATCCCTTTTGGGGAGTGACATGAGTGGATGCAAAGCATTATGATTAGTATCTTATAAAGATTAATCTTTGTCCTCATTTTAGTTATATTTTATTTCTATAAGTAGGTTTTTATCAGCGTCATATTTAGATAATACTTCTTCTATTATCTGTTTGGCTTTTGTAGATTTTATGTCACTTATATTAATTGTGCTCATTGCTTCTGTGTTGGTAGAGTAGATGATGCTATTATTTGTACTTCCAACAAAGTTTGAGAGTAATGGGATATTTTCAAAGATATTAT
>CAZYQA010000001.1:0-40149 GCA_964649555.1 uncultured Muribaculaceae bacterium | reverse complement strand
ACTGGCTTGGCGTATCGTGATATCTGCAACCTCACACCCGACCATATAGTAAAAGCCGATGATGGGGTGCTATGGATTAGAACTTCCAGACAAAAGACTGGAACACCGTGTGATATTCCACTTTTGGAGTTACCCAAACAGATTATCGAGAAGTATAGAGGTATTGCCAAAGATGGAAAACTGCTTCCGATGCTTAGTTGTGGCAGACTAAATAAGAACCTAAAAATCATCGCAAAACTCTGTAATATAGAACGTAGGCTTATCTATCATTGCGGAAGACAGACAAAATCCTATTCTCAGCTAATAATCAAGGACTTGAAGTTATTAAAATCTGCGTAGCTAACGATTTAGAAACGAGCGAACCGCAGAAATTAGCACAGTTTTGCTTTACATCTCAATGAACAACTTTGTCTTTGCAAAGATAGTAATTTTGCTACAACTATCAAACACAAACAACATAATATAATTCTAAAAATCAAATAAATACTATATACCCTTTCTTTTTTATCATTATTGTATTTTGGGAGAATAATATGCTGTATATGCTTTATTCATAATTTCTTTCTAAGAGCCTTTTTGCGTAGAGCAGTTGGTGAATCCCCTAAATTTTCTTTACAGAAACGGTTGAATTGCTGAGGAGAAGAGAAATTAAACTCTTCTATAATATCCAAAAATGGAATATAGTGTAGCGATAGACGATATTGAATAAGCTCCGCTCGTTTCATTGTGAGCCATCTGTGGGGAGAAATGCCAAATTCAGCTTTAAAAATTCGGCGAAACGTATATAACGGATAGCCGCACATCTCGGCTAACTTATCGGTGTATTCCGCTTTGCGATAGTGTGCCAACACTAAACTTTTGAATGGTATCTGCTCATCGATCATTGGATGAAAGAAGAGTTGTAGTTCTTCATGTGAGTAATATTTCGTAAAGAGCCACATTAACTCCTTATGCTTCATAGCCCACAACTTCGGCTCATATTTTTCATCAGAGATGTAACTACCAATACCATCTAAAAGATGTGAAAGTTGCTCACATGTCGGCAACTTACTAAAATAATATGGTTTTCTTGTGTCAGTGCAAATCTGCTTATGCGTATAAAGAAATGATAATATACAGTTCTCTATTTTACACACCGTATTAGAAAAACAATGAATCAAAAGGATAGAGTCGCTTAAAGCTAATGTTTTATAATCTCTTCCACGTGGCACAAACAAAATTTCACCTGCACATAAATATTCTTCTGGGAATAGATTGTCCAATACTTTAACATGTCCGCTAATGCAAAATACCAATACGTGAAAGTCAGACTTTTTACAACTTCTAATATCACCTACATTGTAGTGACTATATACAAATGAACACTCTATTTCTGTTTCTTTGCACATCATATTTTTTACAGGTGTGTTTACATTCTATTTCTCGATTTTGATTTTAGCTTATATTTTAAAATGTTCAGATAATTCTTCAGCCGAATAAAACCCTTCGTGTCGAAAAAATTCCTTTCCTGTTTTATCTAACAATACTTGTGTTGGTATCGTTGCAATACCATAGTAGTCTCCTAAATCCCTATTTTCAGGTTCACGAAGATTAATAAATACAACTTTGACTTTTCCTATGTATTTAGTTTTTATCTCTTCCATTACTCCCTCCATTTGGCGACAGGCGTGGCAACCTGTCGAACCAAATTCGAGGAAAGTATATTGATAGCTTTCGCCATTTTGAGTGTAGTCATATCTCTTTGCAATACTATCTGCTATCTTATCTTTCGTGGAAACTGCCAATTGCTCTATTTTACTTTGAGATATAAATTTAACCATATCTTTTCGGAAAATAATCAGCGAAAAGAACATTAATGCAATTAGTACGACCGGAATATATACTTTGTATTTTTTCATTACAGAATCATATTAAACAGATATCCGGAAAGAATAATAAACAGAGCTACCACCCCAAAGAATATCCCTATCAAACGCCAAGTCATTACTTTTTTGAGCAATGTTGCTTCCGGTAGCGATAGCCCTACAACACCCATCATAAAGGCGATGGCAGTGCCCAGTGGTACGCCTTTGGCAACAAACACCTGAATCACAGGAACGATACCTGCGGCATTGGCATACATCGGAACGGCAAGAATCACAGCTAATGGAACGCTATACCATTTATCGGTTGAAAGGTAAGTCTCGAAGAATCCTTCTGGCACAAATCCATGCATAGCAGCACCGATACCAATACCAATAATTACATACAACAGCACACCACGAACAATTCCCCACGCATCTTTAATGATTGTTGGTAGTCGTTTCATAAAAGGGATATGAGCAGTTTCCCATTCTGCCGTTTCAGCCTCAGATTGAGCCTGTATTTGCTTAACCCAAGGACTCAAGTACTTATCTAACTTGAATTTCTCGAGAATAAAACCACCAATAGTTCCTAGTAAAATACCTGAAATTGCATAAATCAGCGTAGCTTTAAGTCCAAATGTCCCCAAGAACATAGCGACTGCAACCTCATTGACAAGAGGTGATGTTATTAAAAATGCGAATGTTACTCCAAGTGGAATACCTCCCTTTACAAATCCTATAAATAGAGGAATAGACGAGCAACTACAAAACGGAGTTATCGCTCCAAACAAAGCCGCAAAGAAGTACTGAAACCCGTACAACTTACGTGTTGTTAGAAAATTGCGTAGACGGTCGATAGGAAAGTATGCATTTACGACTCCCATAATCGCACTAATCAAAAAGAGCAGAATAAGAATCTTTATCGTGTCGTAAAAGAAGAAGTTTACGGCTGCTCCAAGGTGTGAGGCGGCATCCAATCCAAAGACCCCATACACCAACCAATCGGCAAAATCTTGTATCATATTACTTTCTAAATCAATTAACAATTACCTCCACAATCGCAGGTCGGTTTATCCTCTTTTTTATCTTCCTGTTTTTCTTGCTCTACTTGTTGAGCATCCTCTTCTGTGACCTCTTCGATTTGAGTACCACAACAACAATCGCATGATTTAGGGGTGAATAATGAAGCCCAAAAACCTTTCTTTTCCTTTTTATCTTCCATGATTTTATATTTTTATAGTAATACGTTAAACAAATAACCTCCAATAACCGCAGTCAAGAAAATTGTTATAACAATCATTGCTACAAGTTTCTTCTTGAAAATGCTGGCGAGCATTGTCATTTCAGGGATTGCCATACCTGCACCGCCGATAATCAATGCGACAACAGCCCCGATACTCATACCTTTACCCATCAAAGCCAAACCAATAGGAATAGCAGTTTCGGCACGAATATAAAGCGGAACTCCTAAAATCGCCGCAATAGGTACTGCAAACAAGTTGTCACTTCCTGCAATTTTTACTACAAAATCTTCAGGCATATATCCATATATACCTGCACCAAGAGCAACACCAATAAGCAGATAACCCATAATAGGACGTAGGCTATCCCACGCAGCTTTAAATGCAAGTTTCACCTTTTGACCAAATGGCAATGCTCGTTTATCAACCACCTCTTCGGCAGCTCCGTTACAACAACAACTTGGTTTAACTCGTACGTTTTTTACATACTTGATGCCGCCCATCTTTTCCAATATAATTCCAAATGCTACCGAGCAGACAAACGCAATAGCGAAATAGATGATAGCGGCTTTCACACCAACCAATGCACCTAACATTCCGATGATGATAGGGTTTAGAAGTGGAGAGGAGATAAGAAACGACATAACTGACCCAAACGGCACTCCTGCATTGAGGAAACCTACGGTCATAGGAATTGTAGAGCATGCACAAAATGGAGTTAGTGAGCCAAAAACAGCTCCTAAAACATTTCCTGTGATACCTTTGCCCGACAATTTTTTACGGATCGTCTCTTGTGGAATATACATCAATATAATCTCCACGATGGCACTAATGAGCATAAAGAGTGCTATCAACTCCAGCGTGATAAGCACGAAATACTGTAATGTATCTAAAAGTGTATTCATTTTATTTTATTGTTGAGGGCAACAACCCGATTGTTCTTTTTTTGTTTCTTGTACAGGTTCAGAAGGACAACAACCTGAAGAGCTGTTCTGCAACTGAATTTGAGGTGATAGGGGATTGTTTTGTTGCTCTGCGGGAGCATTCTGTTCTCCCAGAATAAGCATCAATACAATTACGATTGCTCCTATCCACAAAAAAATCTTTTGAAATAGATTTGATTTTGATGGTTTTTCTTCTTCGCTCGGAGTTCCGCAACAAGAGGTTGTAGAACAACAAGAAGATTTCTTTTTGAAATAGACTTGCCAAAATCCAAATAGAAGGGCAACAATGGCAATGCCGATAAATATCGGACGATATTCTGCAAAGAAGCTAAGTTGTGAAGCTCCGATTCCAAGCCAAGCTAATGCTCCGGCTATGATGGGTAGTCCGCAACATGAAACCACCCCTAAAAATGCCAGTATCGAAGATAGTATTCCTACTGACGTTGTTCCAATAATTCTTTTTTTACTCATGTTTTTATTATTATTTAGTTCGTATTTATACGAACATTGTTTTTAAATTTTTAGCCACATATTATTGTGGCTAAATTATAGACTAATCACAAGTCGGTCCACAGCCACCCGGAGCACAACCACTTTGTACTACTTTTGTTGCTGCAGCGATTAAATCTTCCTTCGTTGGTATAACATCGAAGCGTCCAGACATAATTCCTTGTCCGTTAATGGCTACTATAAAGCTATCCTCTAATTTCACTTTAATATTAAGCATCTCTATCAACTTACTCTCTTTGGCATCTTCGGTGTCAATCACAATTATTTCGGCTTTATCGTTCATCTCCTTATTTGCTGTATTACAAACTTCTTTTGCCGCTTTATCGTTTTTGAATTTACTGTTTGAGACAATCGCCAATACAGGTTTTCCTTGACTTAGTGCAAACGTAATTTCGCTATATTTAGGAGTAGGAATAGCATTAACAATATTTTCTTTTGTTACTTGTTCTTCCATCATTCCGCCCAACATTAATCCTTTATTTGAGAAAAGAAGTACAAGTGGCATCGGTGCTCCACTAAGTCTATACTCTTTAACCAATTCAGCATTCTTTTCATCGTCTGCGTTCATTTGGATAATTTGTGTTTGCGATAACTCTTGCGTAGCTTCCGTTATAAGTTGGGTTAGCTTATCAGCAGGTGTTTTACTATCCGTTACTACCATGAATACGGTATTTTCTTTCTCCTTTGCCTTAGCTAATTGTTCCTTTACTGTATCATTACTCTTTTGTGCAGAACAACTCATTACAGAAAACGACACTGCTAATAGCATTAAAATTGTTTTTAATGATTTCATACTATTTATTATTGTTTTAAGATTTGACTTACTTTGCAGGGAACCACCTGTGTGTATTGTTTGCGATACGAACCAACATTAACATAACAGGAACTTCAACCAATACACCTACCACCGTAGCAAGTGCAGCTCCCGACTGCAGACCGAACAGTGATATGGCAACGGCAACCGCCAACTCAAAGAAGTTACTCGCACCAATCATTCCTGCCGGAGCAGCTATATTGTGAGGTAATTTTGCCGCTTTAGACCAACCATAGGCAACAAAGAAAATCATTACTGTTTGGATTATCAGTGGTACAGCTATCAAAAGAATGTGTAGTGGATTATTGAGTATTGTTTCCCCCTGAAACGAGAACAAAATCACCAATGTCAAAAGCAGTCCACCAATTGTGAAATTGTCAAACTTCTTCACAAATACATTATTGAAGTACTCTATACCTTTGCGTTTTACTATCGACGCGCGAGTCAGTACACCTGCCGATAGCGGAATTACCACAAACAGCACAACTGATAGCAATAACGTGTCCCAAGGAATCGTTACACCACCAACGCCCAACAAGAATGCTACAATAGGGGCAAATGCCACAAGGATAATCAAGTCATTTACGGCAACCTGCACAAGTGTATAAGCGGCATCTCCTTTTGTTAGATAACTCCACACAAAGACCATCGCCGTACATGGAGCTGCACCAAGTAGTACCGCACCTGCCAGGTATTCATTTGCCAAATCCGCAGGAATCAATGCTTTGAAAATCACAAAAAAGAATAACCACGCAATACCAAACATCGTAAAAGGCTTAATCAACCAATTGGTAACACAGGTTATCATAATGCCTTTGGGTCGCTTTCCTACATTTTTCACACTCTGAAAATCGACTTTAAGCATCATCGGATAGATCATCAACCAAATCAGTATTGCTACAGGTATCGACACGTTAGCATACTCAAATTTACTTAACGTATCGGGTATAATAGGGATGTATTGACCTATGCCAATTCCCACAACGATACACAGAGCTACCCAAATCGTCAGGTATCGTTCAAAAAAGCCTATGCCTTGTTTCTTTTCCATACTTATAATTGATTAGCAGTTACCGCCACAAGAACACTTTGGTAACTCTTGTTTGCGAATCTCTTTGATATAAAATTCGTAGAAACGATTTTTAATCTCATCTCTTACACGACGAAACTCACTCTCGATAAATTCGGGTGTTCCTTCGGCGTGCGATGGATCGTCAAAACCGATATGTATGCGGTGTTTTACATCTCCTGTGAACGTTGGACAACTCTCGTTAGCTCCACCACAGACTGTAATCACGTAATCCCACTGATCACCAAGATACTTTTCAACCGAATCTGAAGTGTGTTCCGAAATATCAACACCAACCTCAGCCATCGCCTTTACTGCTCCTTCGTTGAGCTTTCCTGCCGCTTTTGTTCCTGCCGAACAAACAATCAAATCCTTGTCAAACGATTGTAAAAAACCGTGTGCCATTTGACTACGACAACTGTTACCTGTACAGAGAATCAATACTTTCATTTATGATATTTTTTATAGATAAAACATGATTGCGTAATAAATACCCACTGCAATAAATAGAATAGCAACTATCTTTGAGAACCATTTTTGAAATACTTGTATGCGGTTATAGAATTTACCCAGTCCGGCTACGCTATATGCCAATATCCAAGCAACTATAATAACGGGCAATCCCGTAGCAATAGCAAAAACAACAGGCAATAGATAACCACCCGTTTCTGCTGCCGACATCGGCATCAACATTCCAAAGTAGAATACGCCGCTTGTAGGACAGAATGCTAATGAAAACAATACACCAAGCATCAATGCTCCCCAACTTCCTTTTTGTTTTAGCTTATCGCTTCCATTACCGCTAAATCCAAATTTAGGTAAGTTTAGTTTGCTTCCAAAAAGCATAAATAGTCCAATTAAAATCAGAGCAGGAGCTATCAGCATCTCACCATATTTAGAGATTACTTTCTGCAAAGCAAACACACTCGCACCCTCTCGTAAAATCGGGATAATGATAAATCCTAAGACTGTATAGGTGATAACACGACCAACCGTATAGAGTATGCCCCTCCAAAAAATTGCCCGTGCGGCTCCGCACTCTTTGCTTATATATCCTATTGCCGTGATATTAGTAGCTAATGGACACGGACTTATTGCGGTTAAAATTCCAAGCAGAAAAGCCGTTACAATCGGCATATTGCTATTTTCTAAAAGAGATTGTAAAAACTCCATGAACCAAATTATTTAAGAAGTTCATCAATCTTTTTCTTTACTCCTGCTTTGAAAACGTCTGGTGAGTTTTTTGCGTAAGAGAAACCAAAATCAGTCATATTGTTTTTAGACTCTTTTCCGTCCTTCCATTTATTAATAAACAGCGACGACCAAGTAACCTCGTATTTATCTGCTACCTTTTCGCCCTCTTTTGTTGAAATGTCTATAACCTTAAATACTATTTTACCATCTTTGACTTGCTCGGCAAAATCTTTTTCTACAACCTCTTTTGTTAGTTTTTCGATGGCATTACAAGTGATGCATCGTTGTTTGCCATGAAAATATAGAACCTCTATAATATCTTTCTGTGTAGATTTTGCAGAAGATTGAGCATTTGCATTTTGGCTATTGCCACAAGAAGATAGAGTTAGGATAGCTATCAAAGCAAATAATATCTTTTTCATTGTAGATAGTTTATTTGGTTAATAATGATTTTACATCTGCAACAGATAGTTTCTTACCTGCCGAAACTACTTTTTCGTCAATTACTAATCCCGGCATTGACATAACGTTGTAGTTCATAATCTGCATCAAATCTTCTTCTTTGATTACTGTAGCCTCAATACCCAATTCTGCGACTGCTTGCTTAACTGTTTCATGGAGAGCCTTGCAACTTGCACAGCCAGTTCCCAATACTTTAATTTCCATTGTTTTGTTCTTATTTAAATTATTATAATTCAATATAAATCACTCCTTTTTGTTGTTTGTAGTTCGCAAAACTACGAACATAATTTACAAAAAATAGTTATTACTTACAACAACCTTTATGTGTCTTATCTTCTTTCAAAAACTCAGAAAATAGAGATTTTGCTAACATCCAATTCTCAAGATTAATGCAATATCTTACCTTTGGTGGTTGAATCTCACCTTGAATCAATCCTGCATTTTTCAATTCCGTCAAGTGTTGTGACACAGTAGCCTTAGCAATAGGCAGCACCTCGTGTATGTCGCCAAAAAAGCAACTATCTTGCGCAGCTAAGAATTTCAATATAACAATACGTGCAGGATGACCTAACGCTTTTGCGAAACGTGCCAACTGCTCCTCTTGTTGTGTATATTTCTTTTTAGCCATAAATATATCTACTCTTTTGTGTTCGCAAAATTACGAACATTATTTCAATTATCCAAATTTTTTATTTAGACTTTGCTCTTTGGCATTGCCAGAAATCTGCTCCGACTTATCAGGTGGTGCAAGCTCCAACTGGATTTTACGCTCCAAAATCGAAAGTTCAGATTTAAACTCTTTGAGTTCACTCTTCTGTTTTCGACAATAATTCATTATAGTTTTAATGCTATTTGCGAATCAATCAACATCTGTTTAAATTTCCCGACTTCGGAGGGAGATTGCTCCCTGCAAGGGCAAGGTTTGGAGAGTTACTCTCCGACTTTTGAGTAACTCAAAAGACACCTTGCTATGTTCTGATGAACATAAAAATCCGTCGTGGTGACGGATTCAAGTAAATCAATATCAAGGAACCCGAGACGGTTTATTATAATTCATCTACCAATATGATATTGTTCGTATCGGATAGTTTATTTTTTATGCATAATCAAGCAATATGCAGCAAGTTATACTACACTGCTTCTAATTAATGCGAATAGAACGCCCAATTTACATCATTGATTCATCAGATAAGCAACTATGTAAAGATTTGCTGATTAAAGCCTTTAATGATTCCATTAAGTAGTGTCTTGTTGACATACGACATCAGGTCTTTACAAAAGTATTGATTCAAGTAGCTGCTTTGTTATTGATTCATAAATTTATTGTCGTACTGACGCAAAGATTCATTGTCGTACTGTCGTAAAGATTCACGTCTACAATGATTGAGCGATACAATAGAGTTAGTATTTGAATCTATGATTCCGTTTTGACACTTTCCCTGGCTCTAACGCCAATCACTTCCATTCTGACGCCACAAGCTGCCACTTTCCAGAAACCCATTGTTTGCTTAATTTTTCATTATTTCTTTGCTTTTAGAAATAGAAGTCAAACCAATTAAATGATATAAATTATGGAAATAATCAATGTAGAATCCCAAGCTTGGGAGATGATGATGGCGAAGCTTGATGCCATTGCCCAGAGGGTCGAAATTCTATGTAAAAACAGTGAAGATAAGAGCCTGCAAAAGTGGCTCGATAATCAGGATGTGTGCGAGATACTCAGTATCTCAAAAAGAACGCTTCAAACATATAGAGACAACGGAACTTTAGCGTTTAGCGAGGTTGGGCATAAGATGTTCTATCGCCCTGAAGATGTAGAGCAAGTAATTAACCGATTAAAACAGAAAAAGGTATGAGTACAATTATAACAAAAGAGAATCCGCAAGTGCTTGGGTTTGTAAAAACGCTTGATAGAATTTTGGCAAGCATTGAAAAGTTAACCAACAACCGTAAGGTATCCCTAAATGGTGAAACTTATCTAACCGACCGAGAAGTGTCGGCAAGATTGAAAGTAAGCAGGCGTACTCTACAGGATTGGCGCACAGAAGGAAAAATAGCTTATATTGCTTTAAGAGGCAAGTGTTTGTATGCAGAGAGTGATATACAAGAGATGTTATCAAAACACTATATTAAGGCACGTAAATGATAATCTATGCAGATTTAGAGGTAAGGGAGTTGAAGTTGCAGACGCATTAAACAGAAAAAGCATATCTTTCTTAAGATGTGCTTTTTCTGTTATTGGAACTATGCGTCATTGTCGGGTCGGTCGTTTTCGTTGCAGGGGCTTCTCTTGTGTAGGGAGAGTGTACAGGCAAGTTTTACGACTTAAATACAACCCGAAGCTAAAGCGAAGGTGTGGAGATTTCAGTCGTAACCCTACAAGGGCTTGAACTTGAATGTTCTCTCTACCGAAACAATCTTTGCCCTGCATACGAAAATGAGTGCACCCGATTGGGGCATTATTTAAAAATATATTTCATTAGTTGAAAATTTGAGTTGATGGTAGTTGGATAAATATATGCGGTGATTGTTTTTGGTGGATAGTTATTCGCTTTAATATCCATTTTCTAAAAACATCTGCCTCATAGGTGTTTACTCTAAAAGCTACCCCAATAACCATATCCAATCCGTAGTAATCAGGGTAAATCTTAGAGTTTTCGACTTCTCCGCCAGTAGAAAAATCACCTTGTGCTATATTTGATTTTTCAATCTCTCGGATGGCCTTTTTAGTTTGTTGGTAGTATAGTCCAAAAAGATGGGAAATTTCAGTGATATTCATTTTTATATTATCAGGAACGGTTATTTTATCGTTATCGCTGATTGTAATTACATTTCTTTTCATAATTGTGTCGTGTTATTTACATCATTTTTCATTGTTTTGCGTCTTTGGATAAGTTTATCCATATCCTCTGAAATTTTATCATCGGTAACTTTTGCATAAACTTGAGTGCTCGAAATATTTGTATGCCCCATCATCTTGGCAATACTTTCAATCGAAATACCCTCTGAAAGTAAGAGAGTTCCGAACGTGTGCCGACTTTGATGATGCGAAAGGTTCTGCTTAAATCCAAAGGCTATTCCGATGGCGTTAATATCTCGCCAAAGCAAATCTCTATTTGGAAGTGGAAATACTGGGTTTGTTTCATCGGTGGTGTTGTACATCATAAGTATTCGCTCGGCAATGGGATGCAGTGGAACAAAGGCCTCTACCTTAGTCTTGCCTCGCTTCTGACGGATATAGAGTCTACCATCAGATGCTTTGCCGATATGGTGCGGATAGAGCCTTAATATATCCACATAAGCCAAACCACAGAACGATGAAAAGATAAACATCCGTCTGGCAAGTTCCATCATCTTGTCTTGCATCGGGGTCTGCATCAACTGTTTTAGTTGATTGCGTGTAATATGGCGTATCTGTGGAGCTTTCTTCTTCTCGTATTTTACCTCCTCCAATGGATTGTAGCGAATTATCTCTTGATCTACTGCTATGTAAATAAGCCGATTTAACCAGCAAAGACAATGGTTAATATGTGAAGCACTGTAATCTCGCTCACGTTTTAGAAAAACCTTAAAAGACTCTCCGAACTCCTCTGTAATATCCGCAAATGGTATATCTATCAATCCACGAGATTGAATATAATCGCTCAGATTTAGTTGGGTTGTCTTACTTTGTCTATGTGATGATGTTGATTTTATCTCAATTGAACGAAGTCTTAACCGCTCCCGCTCAACCTCTCCTGCTTGTAACAAAGTCGTAGGTACTGCATTTACCCCTACAATGGTATTTTTCAGCAGTTCTGCACTGACAACACCTGTATCTTTGAGTATTTTATCGTATGTCTGCTCAATGGTGGTTCGTAATTTTAGTAACTCTTTGTTGTTTTTACTCTCTAGTTTCCAATGTTCGGGATTGCAGTTTACGCCCGTTGAGAGAACCGATATTTTGCCATCTATGGAGATTCTACACATAACGGCAGTTGTGCCGTCTGCTTTTACTTTGTTTCTATTGATATAGAATAATATAGAAAATGTGCTACGCATCGCTTTTAATATTATAGGGTTAATACTAAATCTTGTGTTGCTTCGATAAACTTATCCATATCCTCAAATAGTTTCTTCGGGGTCACACGGGCGTACACTTGGGTAGTCTTAATATTACTATGACCAAGCATGCGACTGATAGTCTCAATGGGTACTCCCTGCTCTAATGTGATAAGACTCGAAAATGAGTGCCTTCCGGCATGGTAGACCAAATCTTCTTTCATTCCCGACATTACCCGAAGACCTTTCATATTGGCTCTAAGAGTAGCATAATGTTGTACAGGAAAAAGTGTATCACGATCCGAACTCTTATACTTCTCTATCAGGTCTAATGCTTCGGGTAGTAGTTTTACCCGTGCCAACATCTCATTTTTCTTTCGGCGGTATTTTAGCCATAATTCACCATTATCGTCTCTGGAAAGGTTATCTTCGGTAATAGACACCGTGTCGGCATACGAAGTACCCGTATAACAGGCAAAAAGAAAAAGGTCTCTTGTTATAACATACGAAGTTCTCTGCTTTGGGATATCAAGGTCTCGTATCTTTTCAAAGTCCTCACGAGAGAGGGCTTTAGGGGTACTCTCTTTTTGTTTAGGTAGTTTGTAATGTGCAAAATGGCACTTCTCGGATGCACCTTCTTTGAATGCCATCTTACAAATCTTCTTCAAAATAGCCAAGTAGTGGCGTACAGTGTCCATAGCCAAACTTTTATCCATCAAGCAAAAATCTTGATAATCCCGAATAAACTGTTCGTTGAGTTGCCCGAATGCCATATCCGAAACATTGAACCTTAGTTTGATGAATTCGACAAGAGATTTATGAGTGTAGTGATAATTCGGAATGGTTCCTTTGGCAACATCAACACCTACACGAGATTTTAAGTCATCAGTGTATAACACCAATCGTCTGAGCAGAGTCATTTGAGTCTCTACACTTCCCTGAAACTGTTCCTTTACATCGGTTGCCGAGAATTGTTGCTTACGTTCCAAGAGTGAGTTGTAAGCCTCGTTAATTGATAGCAGTAACTTATCCAACTTGGCATTAGTGGCTACCGCCACTTTTGATTTGCCATTTAATCGGCTCTCTCGGGGATTCCAGAGTGTGGGTGCACAAGAGATTTTGCAATTGAATTGAGCCATTGAACGCCCAACGGTAATACGCCCCATAATTGGGGCTTTGCCCGACTTATCGGGGCTACTCTTTTTGAGGTAGAGTAATACCTTGAATTTTTCGTTTTTCATAACGCTTATAATTTTTGTGATAACTGCTGTCGATATTTCGACAGCAAAGTTATCGGGTTTACAAGCGTTCATTGACATGCAAAATAGTGTGAATCAGCGAAATAGTATTTGGTTTGCAATTCTTTTATCTGCTATGAGTTACCTGTTTCAGGTTGGTAACTAATAAGCTAACGATTTGGTAACGGAAATATCGCATAATTTCGCTTTATTCCTCATTTTTCTAAAACTGCAAATAACCGCAAACTAACTCATTTCAAACATATTACCTGCTAGCTTTCTTCATCTTGCTTATGCCTGCTTTGCCGTGTATTATTCATTGCTTACGGCACACCTACGCAACCGAGATTTGCCTCTCGCAAGGAGTGCCTATTGAGAGTGTTAGACGAATGTTGGGACATCGTGATTTGCGTTCTACTCAAATTTATGCAAAAATCACCGAACACAAGATTGCCGAAGATATGCAGAGGGTAGAATCTCGTATCGAGGATAAGTTTCAAGTAGTATTATAACTATTATCATACAATGAAAACAAAAATAAATATCCGAAGCACCTTTGCCGTGCTATTCTATATCGACAAATCAAAGATTACCAAACAGGGATTATGTGTTATTACAGGCAGAATAAGCGTTGACGCTCAATCAGCCCGATTTAGCACCCAACAATATATCGAACCCGATAGGTGGGATAGTAAGTCGGGACGTGCTATTGGCAAGAGCAAAGAATCAATCTCGTTGAATCGTACGTTAGATAAGTTAGAAACAGAGATAGGGCAACATTATAACCATTTAGTGTTAGAAGATGGCTATGTTACTGCTGAACGGATAAAGAACGCTCTTATGGGCGTGAATCGTAAAGCTGTTGGATTGTTAGAGCTATTTCGAGAACACAACGATGAATTTAAACTGCGTGTAGGTGTCAATCGTACCCAAGTAACCTACGAACAATATCTGCACTCATACAGAGTGCTCGAAAACTTTATCAAGTCACGTTACCAGAAAGAAGATATACCGCTTATGCAACTCAATCATCCGTTTATTGATGCCTACGATTTCCATTTGAGGGTTGATAAGCGAATGAATGGCAATACGGTTTTGAATCATATTATCCCCTTGCGAAAAATAGTTCGTCGGGCGATTAGTCAGGATATTATCAAACGTGACCCATTTGCCAATTATGTTGCCGAAAAACCGTTAAAACAGCGTCGGCACTTAACGATGGAAGAGTTTCAAAAGCTACTCACTACACCCATAGTCGAAAAGCATCTTGAACGATGCCGTGATATGTTTCTCTTTGCTGCGTTTACAGGTATGGCGTATGCAGATATGTGTAACCTCTCCGAAAAGCATATCTCAACGGACGATAACGGGGTAATGTGGATTAAGATTGAACGCCAGAAAACGAAGAGCGAATGTAGAATCCGATCGCTTAGTGTTGCTATTCAGATAATGGAGAAGTATAAACACGAGCGAACGGATGAAAAAATTTTCAAACTTAAAACTTTGAAAACCATTGATGAGAACCTAAAAATCATTGCTAAAAAGTGCGATATTTCGAGCCGACTTTGCTATCATATGGGGCGGCACACCTATGCAACCCAAGTGTGTATATCACAAGGAGTTCCGATTGAGACACTCTGCAAAATGATGGGACATCGTTCCGTGCAGACTACTCAAATTTACGCCAAAATTACCAACCAAAAGGTCAATGAAGATATGAAAATCTTATCCAGTCGTATTGAAAACCGCTACGAACTCCCAAAAGATGATGTGCCAGAGGATTTTATTAGAAATCAGTACTATAAGTGATGTAAAAATAGTACCTTTGTAAGAAAATAATTATATGAAACTATATACAGACCCTAGTGGTAAATTTCAAATGTATATACCAATTGATTGGCAATACAAAAATCCAACTTATTATAATAATGTAAATGATAATCACCCTCAATCATTTGGTTTATATGATGATATGTTAGGTGCGTTTCAAATAAGTTGCAAACCAGTAAATGATCATATATCAAAATTAATAAAAGTAAGAAATGAACCTACGCAATCTTCAGATGCTAAAACTTTATCATTTTCGGAAAATATCAATATTTTAGATAGTATTGAAGTTTATATGTTTTCTTGTGCTGTAGATGACCATTTTTTATTTGCCACTTATACGATAACAGACAAAAAAGAAAATTTGAGAGACAAATACAATGAAGAGTTACGCAAGGTAAGAGAAACCCTTTCTACAATCAAATTTATCAAACCTGAATTCCGAGATAAAGTTATTGCATTAAGGCGATTCGGTTTATTCATGGCATCAATAGCAACTACAATCGATTTGAAAAATCGAGCAATTGAAAATAATTCTTTTATAGAATATGTAGTGTTATCTGCAAATAGTATTGATGCTTCTCTAAGGCTCTCAATAATATTGACATCTCAACTCGAAAATACAAACGATGAGATAGATACAAATCTTTTGTTTCAATCTGAATCTGATAAGCCAATCATGGAAAGAGAGATATATAAACAAACACGAGATAAAGGTATTATTTCTCAAGAAATATATGATGAATTGGAAGAATTGTACAAACAGAGGAATCGGGTTGTTCACAGGTATATCATTACAGACATAAGAACTGACGAAATTTTTGACATTGCACATAAATATGCAATACTTGATAGTAAAATCGGATGTATTGTAAACAATTTAGAACAAGAACAAGTTAAACAGAAAATAGGAATCTATAAAAATAATACAGATTTAGGAACAAAACCAGTAGGACAAGAGCTTGAAAGAATTGTTTCGTGTATCAAAGATAAGCATGGTAATATTAATTACCCTAATATTCTTGACCAAGAAGAAAAGTAACTATGTTTAGATGTAAAAGTTTATGGTTTTAATGACAATAAAATACTTAATTCTCTATACAGAATCTTACCATTCAGTCGAATAAACTTAATTTTGCCCGTGTCCCTCCAGTTTTGGAGGGTACGGGGAGAGATACGGAGTAGTTGGCAAACCTCTCGGTTGGTGAGATACTTTTCACCGTTCAGGTGTGGAGTACGGCTTTTAAGTGCTATTTGAATGGCGTTTGAAAGCTCGTTCAGACTCTCAAAGAACGAGTAAATTTGCGGTGATTTATGGTCTAATATATCCATTATTTGGTAGTTTTAGTTTCGTATATAATCGCCCATCGTAGCGATGGTTAATGTGTCTAATCTTACATCATAACTAACAGCGGTGCGTTTGCCGTTCAGCGATATAAAATAGCCCTGCTCGTCCTCCTGAATCTCATAGGTTGATGGACTTGCTTGTCTGGTGGTTTCGTTCATATAGATAATGCTTAATAGGCAGCTATTAACGTTGTTGTATATCATCACAGTTGGGTTCAGATTAACGCTCTCCCAATTCCCAACCAAAACACTTAAATCAAAATATTCTCTTTCCATAACTGTGATTATTTGGTCGATGCCCGATTGATAAACTGTTCGATGTCGGTAGCCTTGTAATAGCATTTACGCCCAATTTGCGAAAATGGCAACTTTCCCGTATCTCGGTATGTTTGCAGGGTGCGGAGCAATATTTTTAGCAATTCACAAACCTGTTTGTTGTCTAACCAGTTATCAGCTTTGCGATTATCTCCACAAAGTACATTTACCTGTTTGACAAAATCATCGAACCTCTGCATCAGCTGTTCAAAGGTTCTTTTTTCGATGGCTACAATTTCCATATTCTTACTGTTTTAGCGTTATAAACTCTTTTCATTGCAATGATTTACAGCAAAGAAAGAGATAAAAACAGGGCGGTTTGAAAATTGAGTATGCACTATGCGGCAATGGCGTTTGTTGTCCTATATGGCTCTAACCCACTGCTTATATTTTTCCTTTTTTATCTGGTAAACACCCAAACTATGAAGGGCATAAATAAGGCAATACTTTTGGGAAATTTACTCTTTTGAGGCACGAGAAAGGAAGAAATTCCCCAAAACCCGCAGGGCTTGGTGTTGCCGTTTTATTCCCGAAATAGACCTTTGTTTACAGATAAAAAGAAGGAATACATTACATTTTCCTGCCTTTCTTACGTTTGCGTTTTTGAGTTTGCGAAGCTCTTCATCCGTTAGACTCTCATTAGGCAGATAATCCGCTCCCGATGAAGTGAAAGAGATTAAAGAACCTAACGAGGTTTCATTTTCAGGTTGGCTGTATGATTGCTTGGTAGTTTGAAGATTTTCAAGGTTGTAAACTGGTTTATCTGTAACCTTGTTTTCTGGTATATCAGCTAACAAGTTTTCTTGGCTACTATTTTTCATTTCACTAGAGTTGATAACCTGCTCTTGCAAATGGAGTTGCTCGGATATAGTGCCATTTTTCATCGTGTTGCAGTAGTCAAACGATTCTGTTTGTTGGCGATTATAACGGAATAGCTTAGAAGCCCTGCTCCGCTTGTTGAAATAGCTTCACACGGTCAAAACCGCCTGTAACCGTGCCTTTCTTTGTGTTCTTATGGTTAGTAAGCGGAGATAGTTTCTTTTTATTGGCTTAGTCTTTACGGCTGATAATTAAATAACAGTGTAGATTCTGTTCATTATCGGAGCGTTCACGGTCGAGATAGATTTTACCGTAAAACTTTATATCCTCTGTCGATAATCCTTTGTTGAAGTTCTTAGCATATTCAGGGATAAAAACTTCACGGATATATCGTAAAACACTCCATTCTAGCGCTCATATTGAAAATCTGACATAGAATTGAAAATGTGATACAAATTGCATGGCGAAAAGGAATAAAATTGAAAGAGTAGGACTAAAGATATTGTAGAAATGAAGCATTTGCAATTTTTGAATGCCGTAATTTTGCAAAACATATCGCTGACAGTCAAACGATAAAGAAACTAATGTAAATTCTATTTCCTCATATCGAAGAAATTATACAATAAAAATTATATGAAAAGATTATTATTTCTTACCTTTTTGCTCTTTGTAAATGTAGGCACAATACAGGCACAAAAGCAAAAAATAAGTATTGCTGAGCCACATTGGTACATAGGTGCAGATGCAGGTGTTTCGTTCGGAAACTCCACCTTTAAATCATTTGGAATGGATAAAACCCGTATAGGCTTTGGAATAGGTCTATTGGGTGGGTATCATATCAACCAATACATCTCTGCTGAAGCAGAATTAAGCTATCGGTATATGGGATTGGGAGCTTACGACTGCTGTCAACACCTGTTTCTAGGGGCAGACGGCAACCGCTATTTTGCACCTGTAGCAGGAGTAAATAGTTGGCAGTATAATGATCTACATTCCTCTGTAAACCTTTACGGCCTTGGGGCAAGGCTGAATGTTGATTTTGTAAAGATGTTTAAGCCAACAAGTAGATGGTCGTTTCTCATCTCACCTGCTATATATAGTGTGCTTTCAAGTGCCAATATTATAACTATCTCAACCGACAAAGAGGTCAAAAATGGCACATCATTCCATTTTGGCGCAGGTGGAGATCTAGGTGTAGGTTATCAAATTTCACCTAAAATAAATATCCGCCTCTATTCGGGTATTACCTTGCTTACAGGCAAAGGTATTGATGCTCTGCCACAGGTGGAGCATAAGAGCAACTATACTTGGAATAGCGGAGTAAAGGTAACATTTGCTATTAGTAAACGCAAGACAAAACAGACGGTATCACAACCCACCTATAGTGCTAATATACAAACTATAGAGACAGTGAAGGATGAAACCAAAAATGAGGTCAAAAAAGAGGTTGTAGAACCTACAAACACATCTCAAGCAAAGCAAGAAGAGCTTAAGGTAGTTGAAAAAGCACCCGTTTGCAATGAAGTGTATAAGGCAACAGTATATTATGCCTTTAATGACCCTTTTGTACGAGAGGATAGTTCTGAAACAATACAAAAACTATTGAATGCTATAAAAAAACACTCTCAGGCAGATATTGCTATTGAGGCATGGTCAGATCAAAGAGGAACAACAGAAGCAAACAATAATACTTCAACTCAACGAGCAAAATTATTAAAAGATTACTTAATACGCCAAAAGGTAGCAGAAAGCCGTATAACCATAAAAGGCAACGGTGTAGATACCATGGCAGAGAGTGACACAAAGGCACGACGAGCAGAAATTAAACTTTATGTAGTAGAAAAATAGATAACAATGATACAGATAAATTATATATGCAGAAGCCTATTATGTATTGCGGGAGCATTGTGTATAGCTTTAACCGGATGTGATAAGACCCTCCACGAGACGAATATATTGCTTCCAAATAACTCTAAATCTGCGGTTACGATTGCACTCAATACCGATGAAGTACTAGATAAACCGTTGAAAGATGTGCATATCTACTTCTTCAACGAAGCCGATAAGTTGGCAGAGCACAATTATTACCCAAAGATGACAGATTTAGCGCTCGACAGATTGCTTATAGAGAGTGGACAATACACTGTTTTTGCCATTCTCAATACAGAAGAAGGGTTGATACCAACTACTCGAGGAGAAATTCCAAACATTTCGTTCTCAGACTTTAAGTTATGGGTAAAAACGCTTGATACACAATACCCTGAATTACTTACAGGAATGGTTCGTCACGAGATTAAAGATGGCGTTAAGCAGGTTACTATTGACATTAAAGAGGGGTCCGGGGCAGTTGAAGTGACAATGGTAACTCTTAATCTAACCTACCCTCAGCCATTATTGCCTGATTATGTGGTTACAAAAGCGTTGAGTATAGGAGAAAATGTACGTTTGCGAGCTATTATAGAAATACTGCATAAGAATACGGATAATGTGGTTTTACGCCATCAAAAATTTGTAGAGTCAACAACTACGGCAGGAGTTTACAAAACCTCTATTGTTATGCCACAAGGAGAGTTTGATGTAAGAATCTGGGGTGACTATTCCGAGAACGAAACGGAGGATTATCACTATAATACATCCAATCTAAAAGATGTAAAGATCTTGCCAAAGGAGAGCTATTGGGCAAATACGGACACTCGTGATTGTTTTGGCTTTGCTACTACAATTAATATAAGCAAAGAGGGTAAAACAGAGAACTACACTCTTCACCGTCCATTGGCAAAATATAAAATCGTGGCTAACGACATTGAAAAATATAATGAGATACGAGTAAAGCGAGGCTATCCTCCTTTAGAAGAACTTAAAATATATGTAATGTATTCTGGATTCTTCCCTGCTGGATATAATATTTTAGATAAAACACTTACAGCTTCTAGCGAAGGTTATAAATATACAGCAGGTGTAACCGAAATTGATGATAAAAAAGCTGTTGTAGCTAAAGATTTTGTACTTGTAAATGGGAAAGAATCGAGCGTAGTGGTAAATATTACCTTCAAAGATGCCAATGGCAATACAGTGAGCGGTGTTAATGGAATCAAGATAAACTACAAAGCGGGGTACTTGACTACCATTAGCGGTGATTTCCTAACGGCAGGTAAGGGGGGAATAGACATTGACACAAGCTGGGATGATGAATTTAATATAGAGTTTTAATAGCTGAACGAATATGAAAAATATAATATATATAACTGGTGCTATACTGTTGATGGTAGGATGTGCCAAAACAGAGTTGGAAAACGAATCACAAATGGGAGGACAAAGCATAACGCTCACCGTTACGCCAGACTTTTCGTATGCAGATGGCACAATGGAGCCTATGGGTATAGAAACACGAGGAACTGTTCCTGTGAATAACTATATCCTTGAGATTTACACTACTTCGGATTATTCCGACACTCCAACACAAAAGATAAGTACCGATGGCAAATTTTCTCTAACTCTTGACCGCACAAAGGTGTATCATTGCCTTTTGTGGGCTGATAATGACAAAACCGTATATAATACTGAAAATCTAAAAGCAGTAACTCTCAACAATAATAAACTCCCTATCGAAGCATTCTTCGGCAATGCGATCATTAACGGAGCAAGCTCCACGCTCAAAATATCGCTCAAGCGTGCCGTTGCAAAGATTAACCTATGCAATAAAAATGATATGGAGGCAGGCAAGAGTGTCAATCTGAAATATTCGCTATCTCCAACATTCAACACTATAGATAGCACTATTTCGGGTACGGCAGTGGTGCAGAGTTACAATATTACTTCCGTGGCATCAGTGGCAGGTGAGTCATTTGGTTCATTTTGGTTATTGGCTAACCCTAAAACGAAGTCTACCTTTGATTTAACCTTTCAAGTTGATGGAGACGTAAAGCCAACAGAAGTTACGGGTATCACCTACCAAGCTAACTCCAAAACCAATGTTAAGGGGAAATATGTAGTATTAAATCCAAAAGTTGGTGACTATTACTACTCGAATAACACATTCTCTACCACATACGATAATAGTAAAACCGTAATCGGTATAGTCTTTTGGATAGATTCTGCCGATGCAACTAAAGGTAAAATCGTATCGTTGGATGAAGCAAATCAATTGAAATGGAGCACAGAAAATGTTGTGACAGGAGCCAGCAATGAAGATAACGGCATAACTAATATGGCAACAATAAAGGCTTTTGGCAATAATAACTTTACATCTTACCCTGCTTTTGCTTGGTGTGCTGCGAAGAATAGTGCCGACACCGATTACGCTAATGCCACAACAGGTACTTGGTATCTGCCTGCGACAAATGAACTAACAGCTCTTATTGGCAAGAAGAGTATCATAAATACCGCGATAACGAATTGTAGTCCAGCAACCCTGCTTAACAATACCCAATACTGGTCTTCTGTGGAGAACAACTATGGCTTCAGTTCAGTTGTCTACTCCACCGATGGCAGCAAGATAAATGCCCTCAAGAGCGGTATAGTGAATGTGCGCTGTATCAGGGCGTTTTAATAAGTAATAATTTAAAACAAAATAGTAACAATTATTTTAAAAAAAAGTATGAAAACAAAACTTTTAATAATGGCACTTGGCATCGCAGCAATATTCTCGAGTTGCCAAAAAGAGGATTCGGAACTATCGAATGCTCCTGACAGTAAAGCAACATTCAGTATCGAGGTGAATGACGGTGTAGAAACTCGTGCGATAACACCTCCAGCCACACCCCCTACACGCTACATTATGGAGGTGTATGAGGTTGCAACAGCGGATGCAGCAGTTAGCGGTACGCCCCAACAACGTTACGAAGAGGCGACAGGCTCGTTTACAGTTATCTTGAAAGAGGGAGTAACCTATGCGTGTCTGTTCTGGGCTGACTATGGAAGTACGAATGATGGAGCAACTAACGAATATGCTGCTGCTGACCTAAAAAAAGTATCAATTGTAGGTCAGGCTACAAAGATGGCATTTGGCGGTTTGGTGCGCTTCACCTACGACAGCAAAGCAGCAACGAAGCCTTACCTTACCCCAACTCTTACCCACAGCGTTGCACAAGTGAACTACAAACAGACCGAAGATTTCATGGCTGATGGCAACTCTCTTACAGTTGAGCTCCCCAAAACATACTCAATAAATCTCGACGGCAATGTAGCTACCGAGATACAGTCAGAGTCAGCATCAGTAAAGGCTACTCACTCCTTTACATCTATTGCCAAGGCATCGAAAGATCAAACCATCGGTACAAGCTACATCATTGCGACCGATGCAACTCAAACAGTGATGGATATTACAGCTACTTTCAACAGCGAGGTAGTAAAAAACATTGCAAACGTACCTTTCCAACGTAACTACAAAACCAACATCAAAGGTGCATACTCTAACCTTTACGAAACAACCCTTTCGGTTACTTGCGACGATGCGTGGGAGACTCCTGACAATAATGAGGTATTCCCAAAACCCGTAGCAGTTGGCGACTACTACTACTCGGATAATACATTCTCTGCTGCATATGACAATACAAAAACAGCTATAGGTATTGTCTTTTGGGTAGACCCGGCCGATGCCACTAAAGGCAAAATCGTATCGTTGGATGAGGGACGAGGCGAATGGGGTCCTCAAGATATCAATGAACATGAAGCTGGAGTTGACGGTATCCGCAGTGACGCAGACGGAAAGACCGCAACAAAGAATCTAATTACACTGAGAAAGGATGAAGTAGATTTTGCAACTAACTATTATGCCTTCAATTTTGCTTATGAGAAGAATGACAGCGATGTTAACGGTCCGTGGTATCTACCTGCCAAAGATGAGTTAATGAAATTATACTCATGGTGGGATACAAACCAGCCAGCTAATAATCTCATAATAACAACCGCAGGAGGCACAATGTTGGCTTCGGACTTCTATAAGTCTGCTACGGAGAGCTACACGGGCACCAATATGTGTGTCAACTTCAGCTACGGCATCTCGAGCACCAACAGCAAGACTAGCAACGACCGAGTGCGTTTAGTTAGGGATATAGAATAGTGCCGTAATGCACTTAGCAACGAGCCGAACGGCAAAGTGCTTTACCCCTTTGGCGGCTTTGCCGTCCCGAAAAAAACAGAAATAATTAAAACAGAAAAATATGAATAGAAAGATAAAAAACATCGCATTATGTATTATGAATTGTGCATTGTGCATTGGTTTTTTGGTAAGTTGCCAAAAGAGCGACCTCGCAGAGGTCGAAACAGAGGGCACACAGCATGTAACCTTGAACATTGTAGCGAATGATGCAGTAGGTACACGTGCCGATGCAATAGGCATTGCACAATATATTATGGAGGTGTATAGCGATGCTACATATACCACTCCTGCAAACATCTTTGGCGAGGGAGAGAACAAAACTAACCAAGCGACATCTACGAACGGCAGTTTCTCGATGATTCTTGACCGCACAGTTAATTACTACTGTCTGTTCTGGGCAGATAAAGATGTGGTAGTTGCAGTGGATAAAGCTTACACCACCACAACGCTTAAAGCTGTAACCTTAAAGGAGAGCAAAACCCCTGCCGAAGCATGGTTTGGCACAGGAATAATAAATGGTAAGAATGCGACACAAACAATCACCCTTAAACGTGCAGTAGCGAAACTAAATCTCAAAGAGATAGGAAAAATCATTGCAAACACAACCTTAACAGCAACTTTTGTTCAGCCAACAGTGTTTAACGTATCTAATGGAGATATAGTAAGAGGTACTTCTGATGTAAACCTTAAATCTCGCACAGAAACAATCACCCTTACAGAAGCAATATCGGGAACCAAAGATACCCCAGTGATACTAAATAGCATAAATTTCTTCATACTTACACCTGCTGCTACTCAATATATAGCAAAAGTAACCTTCAAGTGTGATATCACTGCCAAAACCACTAAAGAATCTGAGTTTGAGATTGATAACGTACCATTCCAAGCCAACTACACAACCAACATTATTGGGCACTATACAAACCTTACATCTGAAACATTCTCCGTAACTTGTGATGATTCATGGGCAACACCTGATAATGACAAGAATTTTGGAGTCATTTCATATGCCGTTGGTGACTTATATCCCAATGCCGTTTCTCCTGCAGGAATTGTTGCTTATGTAGACCCAGCGCATGATAGCTATAATGCGATAACTAAAAAGGGAACGAAATTTCTTCTTATGTCATTCGAGCAGATGTTAAGTTCCGGCAATAATATAGGCAAATTATCACTTCCAACAACAGGCGGTCTTACGTGGTATGTTCCATCAATCAATGAGTGGCTGATGGTATATGGAGCAATGAGTGGATTAAATGTTACATTACAATCAGATAAACCTTATATAGATGGTCAATTATGGGATGAACTTGCAGAAATGCCTCATTTCAGCTCAACAGCAACCCAGCGAGATGAATTTAATACAAAAATTGCAGATGCAGGTGGGATAAAATTAGAATACATAGGAGATTATGACTCTAGATATTGGTCATCAACCATTGATGGTGCATATAGATTTTACATAAATCTATCAAGCAGTGAGTATGCTATCGCAGATTCTGATTCCTACAATGTCCGTTTTTTTTCAAAAGTCAACTATCAGAGATATACAGTGGGTGACTTTTACCCTAATCCTACAGATATGGCAACTGCAATAGGTGTAGTATTTTATGTAGACCCGGCAGATGCAACCAAAGGCATAATTGTATCTTTAGACGAAACTACTGCACCATGGAGTACATTAAAAGAGAATACATTCGCTCAAAATGATTTTAACGGCATAGAAAATATGGAAACGATAAAGAATTATTTCACATTGTCAAATTATCCAGCCTTTGCTTGGTGCGATGCAAAGAATACAGCTAATATAAGTGGCCTCAACTGGCATTTGCCTGTTGCAGGCACTTTAGAGGCTCTTAATCTGAAAAAGGATATAATTAACGTAGCACTTGCTGCTGCTTCTGCAACTCAAATTTCAGACAGTGCATATTGGACTTCACGAGAATCAGATAATTTTAGCGCTCATGTATTTTCTTTTGCAGATTATACCCAGAGTATCCAAATGAAGAGTGCCAATTACAAGATTCGAGCAATTTCTTTCTTTTAGATGTATAGTTGATTATGCAAATGAGAGATAAACTTCTAATACCAATAGCCCTAATTTTGGTGGCTATTGGTATTTATTTACCGTCATTCAGCTTCTCAACAATAGATTTTGACGACAACAGAATAGTTACAAGTCAGAAAAAATTCTGGAGCGAGCCGGTAGATCTGAAAACAATATTTACAACCGATACATACATATCATACGAATCAAACTATTACAGACCAATAAATTCACTATCATTTTACATTGAACCACACATTTTTGGATCAACTTCAGAATATGCATACCATAAGACAAATGCTATAATTTTTGCCATCATCGCATTACTGATGTGGTTAATATTACTCAAAACAGAAATATCGAAAAGGATAGCACTCCTGTGCACATTTATATTTGTCGTACACCCAATATTTACACCTTCAGTGGTGTGGATTGCTTCACGTGATTACCTACTAATGACTATGTTTTCTCTTTCTGCATGGTTACTTTTTATCAACTATTGTAAAAAACCTAATATGCTTAGAATTTGCATAATAGCAATATTATTCATCTTTGCAATAGGTTGTAAAGAGAGCGCAGTAGCTCTAATTCCGCTATCGATTGCTTATCTGTGGGCAATCAAATCTAAAGGATACACTCCTTATCATATAATCTTAATAGGCTCATTAACTGCAATCACAGTTGGATATTTAATACTTCGCTCTGTAGTGCTGCCAATACCTGAAATAGTGTTGAAGCAAGAGGGACAAACAGTAAATTACCTTGCACTTTTACGGCAAAATATACTTTCGCAAATAGATAGCCTTTCACAAATTTTAGTGCCATTCCAATTCGCACTCAAGGTAGATATATCACCGTTAAAAATCATGCTAGGCATATTGATTTGTATATTGCTTATTATTTATGCGGTATATGGAACATATCGTACAAGCCGTGAACGCTGGTTTTACGCCTTGTGGTACTTTATGGGAATGTCCCCCCTACTCATATCGTCCATGCAAAATATCGACTATCTTTCGCACCGTTTCCTATTTCCTAGCGTTGGTCTATTCATAATCCTTGGCGACGTGTTGTCGGGAATAAAAATGCAAAAAATTATATTTTCAATATTATCTTGTGTCATTATCATTTTTGCAGTAATCAACATAAATAGAGCAAAAATATTTGAAAACCCAGAAACTTTCGCCAAATATAATTACCAATATTTTCACCAAGACCCACAATCTTCACTTTCCTATGCAACAATATTTCTTCAAAAAGGTCAAATCAATAAAGCGTGGCAAATAGTTGATAAACATAGCCAATGCCGTGACTGGCAAATGATAAATACTCGTGCTGAAATCCTATCTAAGCTAGGAAAAAGAAAAGAATCACTCGCGGAAATGCAACGAATAGACACTGCAATATTAAATCAACAATGGGTCCTCTCTAAAAACATTGGTCTTGCTTACTTTGACAATGAAATATATTATCAAGCTATTAAATCATTCAAGCAAGCATCTGTGCTGTTTGATCAGCAATATTCAAGAGTTCAAGATAAAAGGAAGCTGCTCTATGATAAAGATATAATCAACCTATTTCTTGCTCGTAGCTATCTTGAACAACAAGAGTGGGAAAATGCGTTAAGTGCAATTGATATGTGTCATAAATTTGAAGGAGCAATGCCATATAAGGCAATCATACTTGCCAATATGAATAGATATACAGATGCTATAGATGTAATTAATCGCTATTTAAAGGTTCAGCCAAATGACAAGTCTGCAAAAAAAATGCAGATGCAATTATTATATTTGCAGAAAACCCTGTAGTTCTCAAACTTAACCTTTACTCTCTTACAGTACTTCTATATACACATACAACAAGAGCGCACAACACAAAAGCAAATGTAGATAAATAATTGATAATTTATCAGGAATGAATAACTTTGCCACACAATAAGTTTTCAATGAGAAATAAAGTTTTAAGATATTTATCTCAGCCTGCCTCAATAAATAATAAGCCATGGTTATCAGTATTGATATGCGCTGTTGTCGTATTTTTTATTTTAGCCATATTTGAGCCTTTTAATTTTAGGCTTAACTCTATTAATCAGTTTTGGGTGTTGATTGGGTTTGTTATCACTACACTGATTTTTACATCCATCTCATTTGTGCTTTTACCTCTGATATTCAAGAATTTTTACAACCCAATCAGATGGACTATTGGCAAAAGTTTATTGAACAATTTTTACCTCTTGCTTATTATGGGTGTGGGCATCGTTTGCTATGACTACTTTATCATAACTAATCAACTTCCGCAATATTTCCCAATGGGGTTCTTAATTGATCTATTTGCAACACTAACTATCGGTATCATTCCATTGAGCATAATAACAATAATTATCCAAAACAGCTCATTAAAACGTAATCTAACTAGCTCAAATGAGATAAATCAAATCCTTTCAGAAAGAGTAAAAGCATTATCAAAGGATGATGACAAAATTATAACATTAAAAGGCTCTGTCAAAGAATCAATAACTCTAAACCCCGAAGATATTTTATACATTGAATCGGAGGGTAATTATGTCAATATATTTTATAGGCAACAAAATATGACAACTAATAAGTTACTTCGTTCCACAATAAAGCAATTGGAAGAATCGCTACAAAATTTCCCAATGCTTATTAGATGTCATCGTGCTTTCATTGTAAATACCAACTTTATTTTAAGTACAAAAGGGAATGCACAAGGCTATCTCCTAACTCTGAACTATACCTCTTCTGAAATCCCTGTTTCGCGTACATATTTAAAAGATATTAAGGACGCAATCTAGTAGTTTCACTCTAGGTTTTCACATTTTTCGCTTTGTCAATTATCCCAAAATTGTGGGATAAAGTGCACTAAAGTGTATAATATCACTAAAACATTATACCTATCCCTATTATTTTCATAGATATATTCTGGAGTTTATGTTTGCTAAAAATTCAAATGCAAAACAAACATGAAAACTAAAATTATCTTTCTTTTTTTTATCCTATTATCTTATCTGGTTACTCCCCAATCTATGCAAAAAATATCCGGCAGAGTGGTATCAGAAAATAATTCGCCTCTCGAAGGGTATAGCGCAATATTAATATCGCCCAAAGATTCAACCATTGTCAAATATGATTTCTTTTTGGATCCCGATTTTTCAATACAAACCAATCAGGTTCCAATATTATTAAAAATAAGCTCCTTTGGATATATGGATACTTTAATATCAGTAATATCTTCCGATCAACATCTTTCTGAAATTAAACTTGTGCCCCAACTGAATTTACTAAGTGAAGTAGTTGTACAGGCATCTACACCTATGTTCAACATGAAAAACGGCAATATTACATTAAATGTGAGTGGTACAATACTGGGCGAATCCGGCTCTGCAGTAGATGTATTACAAAAAGCGGCCAGAGTAAAGATAGAAGAGAACGGAGTATCTGTATTAGGGGTGGGCAATGCAATAATTCTTATAGATGGACGAGAGATTCCAGGCAATCAATCTCTGGAAATGCTATCATCTTCCGAGATTCAAAAGATAGATATTATAACAAATCCCTCTTCAAAATATGATGCAAAAGGGAAAGCAGTAATTGAAATATACACTAAAAAAGCTAAAAACTACGGTATTGGAGCCGAGATAACAGGGCGAATGAGTAAAGGTGAATACTGGAGCCCCAATATAGGAGCTGAAGTCTCGGCAAAAACATCTAAGCTATCATTCTATGGATTCTACACATATTCTCAATCTAAAAAATATTATACAGAATCATATATCAGAGATTACACAAATGAAACATCTCCTGTATATGAGCTAATAGACATCGAGAGTACCAATAAGACACAAGCCAATCACAGAGTTAGATTATCTACAGATTATAATATTTCTAGCAAACATAAAGCAGGATTGCAGTTTAGCGGAAATTTCTCTGATGGCAATAATGCCAAAAATCAGCTTAGCAACACATATCAACATAGCGATATTCATGCATATCCAACAAATAAATTATCATCCGTGCAAACAAGCCCGTTCAACCGCAGATTACTTACAGGGACAGCATACTATTCTTACCAGCCATCTCCAAACGGTCTCATTCTAAACACAGTATTTGATAAATCACAATATAACACCGAATCTGATGCCCATATTGAGGAAGAGGGGGAAAAAGGTACAATTATGAAACAAAACAATGTTAAAACGAATATCAGCATCACCTCATTGAAAGCGGATATTACTATCCCACTTGCAAAAAACTATAAATTGGAAGCAGGGATAAAATATAGTAATATCAGGAATAATAGTAGCAACTTTTTATCATCCCAACAATCCACCATACACAATATAAACTACAATTATAAAGAGAATCTAGGCTCCCTATACTTGATTATATCCAAGCCTTTTGGAAAGATAAACGCAGAATTAGGAGCAAGAGCAGAGGTTTGCGACAATTATGCTACAACAAATATTATAGTTCAAGATACCTCCCAACTTAATCTATTCCCCAGCTTAAATCTGAATTACAACTTCAACAATAATTGGGATCTTAACTTCTCGTATGCAATGAAAATTTCCCGTCCCACTTTTCAGGATTTAAACCCTGCTATTGAATATGTGGATTCTCTTACATACTTTCAAGGAAACCCAAAACTGGTGCCTGAAATTCGCCATGCTCTTACTCTAAAAATATCATACATGAAGATGTTATCATTAGGAATAAGCTACACAAAAAAGGATAACCTATTGGCATGGTATATAGAACAAGACAAACAGAATCCGGCTTTAACAAAAGTGACACAAAAAAACATCAATAGATCAGATGTATTATCTATAGATGCAACGATTCCGTACCAAAACAGATGGGTGAGCTGCTACTTAGCCACTGGAGTGATTTATACAATAACAAATGACAAAAATTCCGGTGTTACCAATCTAAAACGGCCAATGTGGTACGCCTACTCAGGTTTTGATTTTACTCTTCCATACGGATTTAAGTTCAGCACAAATGTCAGATACTTTACAAAAGGTTTAGAAAATATTTTCTATTACGATCCCGTTTTTAGAATGGATGCGGGAATTAGAAAAACATTCTTCAATGACCAGCTTACCGCAACCATTATGTGGGACGACATCTTTAGAACAGACGCTATGAATACTTATACAAACATTAACAATCAACACATTGGTTATCACTATTATTTTGATCGCTCAACCATAAATTTATCACTCACCTACCGCTTCAGCAAACAAAAAAGCAAATACAAATCCCACTCATCCATAAGCGAAGAGAGTCAAAGAATAAAAAACCTAAATTAATACGAAACAAATACTTACACAATTTGTTAAAGAAAGAAAAATCATATTATGGATAGTAATTTCTTCTTTCCAACTTATACAGATATAAGTGCTGTGGAGTTGTCAATTCTTTTATTAATTGTGAGGCTTGTGATAGGCTCGATGATGTTATCTCATGGGATTGAGAAAATAAAAAGTTATAAATATTTGAGTGAGAATTTTCCTGATCCGCTTAAAATTGGAAACAAGATGTCTGTTAACCTTGCAATATTTGGAGAAGTAGTATGTACACTCGGGTTTATATCTGGATTATTATTCAAATTTGCATTGATAGCTATGATTGTCAATATGCTAGTTGCTCTAAAAGTAGATTCAATGAGTAAAAAATTCTCAATTATGGAGCCTGCTTTGCTTTACTTATTTATTTTCGTAATTATGTTTATTGCAGGTCCTGGACTATTTGCGATTGATTATTTTATTTAGAAAGAGTATCTAGAAAAATCCCTAATATCAGTAATAAACTGAATATAATAATATTGCGTGAGGTAGATCCTAAGATTGAGTTAAGCTCTTTCCCATGATTGATCCTCACCATTTTTTTCCATGTTATGTAATGCAACGGAAGATATAGCAGAGGTAGAACAGCTGCAAAAACAAATCCATAAATAACTAGTAGAAAACAACATACCACTGCAGCAATTCCTAGCAAAAGGTATAACAAAGCACCCACCTTCTCTCCTAATCTCACCACAATAGTGCGCTTTCCATTTGCGGCATCCTCCACCCTATCTCTATAATTATTTACCATAAGCAACGTATCTACTACCAATCCGCAAGCAAAAGCTGCAATTAATGAAGCAGCCGACACATTATGACTCATCACATAATAAGTTCCACAAACTGGCACAAGACCAAAGAAAACTACGACAAGAATATCTCCATATCCATGATAAGCCAACGGATAAGGCCCTGCAGTATATAAAAAAGCAAATAGTATACAGATCAGCCCAAGAAATATTAGCTCATAACCTGCAAAAAACAAGATGGAAAGTCCTACCCCGGCAGCAAGAATAGTTGTAATAATTATAGCACTCTTCATTGCCCTTGGCGTTACCCACCCTTGCGCACACGCTCTTTTTGGGCCAAGCCTCTCCTCAGTATCCTTTCCTTTGAGAAAATCAAACAGATCATTTATGAAGTTTGCATCAATTTGCATAAAACACGCAAAAAGCAAACACAAAATCGCAGGAACCCAATTAAAAACTCCACCTGAATATGCCAATGCACACCCAATTAAAACCGGAGCAGCTGCTCCACTCAAAGTTTTAGGCCTTGCTGCAAGAATCCATTTCATAGTTGTGCCACAAGTTTTATCAAACAATTAATTACCAGCAGATTAGCTATCAAATAAAAGTAATAAAATCAAAAATAAAAAGATTAACTATTTAATTATAAGCGTTTTGATAAAACTAGCGCCGCAAGTAAGTTTTTTAAAAAAGAAAAAGGGTAAGCTGAATATATCGCACCGCTACAACCGCATACCCTTGCTGCCTTCCGGCCCTGGGGGAGTTCTGCAGGAGCTGGTCGTATATGACTTACCCGGGCACAAAGATAGATAAAATTTCTATAACACAAAAAAAAATGCCGATTTACACCGGCAAATTATTAAAAGCAAAAGGTAACACACCTGCAACTGAGTCGATTACCTCAACAGTATTTGCGCTACCAATAATTATTTTTATCGGTTTACCTCCCCTCATTTGCGATTCATGCAATACTTGTCGGCATGCTCCGCAAGGATACGTTGGGGTTGGAGTTAATGCACCGTTTGTTTTTGCTACAATTGCGATAGCCACAACAGGAGTATCAGGATACTTTGAGTGTGCATAAAAAAGTGTAGATCTTTCAGCACATAAGCCCGAAGGATAAGCAGCATTTTCTTGATTTGCCGCACTTATAATTTCACCATTATCCAACCTTACTGCAGCCCCTACATGAAACTTAGAATATGGAGCATAAGCATTATCCGAAGCAGCTATAGCAGCATTATACAACTCTCTATCGGCATCCGATAACATATCTGCACTCGCAAATACATTATATTTTATATTTATAATTTTTTCACTCATAACATACAGTCTTATAATACAAATTTAGTATTTTTGCACGATAGTAACACAATAGTAATGAAAATAAATTTATCAAAATTAACTCTTATTATCACATTTTGTTTGGTAAACCTGAACATTAGCGCACAAAATAATACAAGAGCTCAGTACATTAACAAATATAAAGATATAGCTATCAGGCAGATGAATGCCTATGGGATCCCTGCGAGTATAATCTTGGCGCAAGCATGCTTAGAGTCGGGCAATGGAAATTCTCGATTGGCTGTAAAAGGGAATAACCACTTTGGAATCAAGTGCCACAATGGATGGAAAGGTAAAAAATTATATAAAACCGATGATAAAATTGGCGACTGCTTTAGAAAATACATTAGCGCCGAAGAATCATTCAAAGATCACTCAGAGTTTCTCAAAAACGGTAAAAGATATCAATCATTATTTGACATACCACAAAATGATTATAAATCGTGGGCAAGAGGGCTTAAAGCTGCCGGATACGCAACAAACCCAAAGTATGCTCAACTACTTATCGATATTGTTGAAAAAAACAATTTACAACAATACGACAATGATGGCTCTAAAGAGGCAAAGAAAGAGGCTCGCAGGAGAAAGCGTGAAGAGAGAAGAGCATTGAGAAATAAAAAACCTGAAACCATAGTGCAGGAGATAACGCAAGAAGATCCTAATGCAAAAGTTACTGGGATACTATTTGGAGCCGATCTGAAACCGCTCAAAAAGAGCAGATATTACACAAATGCCCTTTCAAGACCTTTATATAAAATAAACGGCGTTACATTCCTAATAGCAGCAAAAGGTGACACTTATGCGCAATTGGCAAGGGATTACAAACTTTTCAAAAGAGAAATCCTCGGTTTTAACGACCTTAAAGGTGAGGTAATATTGAGCGAAGGGGATATAGTATATATAGAGAGGAAAAAGAGAAGAAGTAAAGACGACACATACAGAGCCAAAGGGGGAGAATCGCTTTATGTAATATCTCAACTCACAGGAGTGCGACTAAACACACTTAAAGCACTCAATAAAATCAACGAACAGGCAGAGCTACAACATGGCACCCTAATAAAGCTCAAATAAATAAACAAACGGCACAAGTCATACTTACTTCAAGCAAATGAAAAATAAGATAGTAATAATCACTGGGATACTGACAGCAATTTTAGCACTTATAATGCTCTTAATTCTTCCACAATACCTTGCAGGAGAGAAAAAAAACGCAGAAAAAAGTGGCAATATTTTTATATATCCCAATACCCCATTGGATACAGTAAAGGCTAGAATATATTCCTATCTTATTGATCCCAAATCCTTCAACAAAGTACTAAATAAAGAATTAAAGGGAAAAAGTATAAAGCCGGGAATGTACAAGATAAAGCAAGGGGCAACAAATAAGGAACTTGCAAGAATGCTGGCAAACGGCTGGCAGTCACCATACAAACTCATCCTTTCCGGAAATCTTAGAGGATTAGAGAAGCTATCTGCAACATTAGGAAATAAAATGATGGCTGATTCAACAGCATTCATAGAGTATTTTAACTCCCCCACAACATGGGTAAAATACAACACAGATAGCGCAAATTTCCAAAGCATATTTTTACCAAACACATACGAAGTATATTGGACAGAATCTCCTGAGCAACTAACAAATAGGCTCAAAAAAGAGTATGATAAATTCTGGAATGAAGATAGAACAGAAAAAGCCAAACAAATCGGGCTTACACCTGCACAGGTATCCATATTAGCATCAATAGTATGCGAAGAGAGCAACTACTCTCCCGAGCTTACAACAATAGCAGGAGTTTACATGAATAGACTAAACAGAGGTATGAAGCTGGATGCAGACCCTACTGTAAAATTTGCAATAGGAGATCCCACAATAAAAAGAATACTATATAAACACTTAGAAATTGACTCTCCATACAACACATACAAAAATATAGGGCTTCCACCCTCCCCTATCACTATACCTAGCATAGAGGGAATAGAAGCCGTATTAAATTACAAAAAGCATAACTATCTATATTTTTGCGCCGATGCCTCACTAAACGGCACCCATAATTTCGCCAAAACACTCTCAGAACATAACCGAAACGCCAGAGCATACCAGGCTGCAATAGCTAGGTGACCTAGAAACGCATTTTGATCGAGTGATACCACTTAGTATCAAGCATATAGAACAATGGCTTCTCGATCAAAAACGCATCATGGGTGACCTAGCTTGCGCGAATTGTCTCCACAGCTTTTAGCACCTCATCATCCGATTTGTTCAAATATTCAATATATGTATTGAAATCAAATAAAGATCTTAGTACAAATGCTTTGATATATTTCTTCAATTCAGGAGCAGAAGTTTCTAACTCACCATCTGCAGGCTCAATCTTTTTCTCTTTACATAAAGCAAGGAAGGAATCAAAAATAATATCGGTGACCTCGAATTTACGCTCAAAAACAGAAATAGAAGGATACTCTTTTTTCAAAAAATCTCTGTTCTTATCCACATAATCATTCACAAAATCTGTAAGTACACCGGCTCTCACAATCTTGCCATAAAATGGAGTATAAAAAGAAGTAACCTGAGGCATAAAAATATCAGGCATGATACCTCCACCACCATAAACAGTTCTACCTAGCTTCAAAGTTTTATACTTCAAAGAATCAGGAAACTGGATACTATCCTTATTAAATTGCTCACCTCTGGCATAACGCTCAAAAAGTTGTTTGTAATACTCTTCAGTTTTACCTTGCTCATAAGGGCTTTGAATCACCCTTCCACTTGGAGTATGATACCTTGCAACAGTCAATCTAAGCAGAGAACCATCCTGTAAAGGTAGTTGCTGTTGCACAAGCCCCTTTCCAAAAGATCTACGCCCAATCACAGTTCCTCTATCCCAGTCTTGAATAGCACCTGCAACAATCTCACTTGCAGAAGCAGAATTCTCATCAATCAAAACAGCGACAGGAACATCTTTAAGCCTACCATTACCATTAGCAAACTCATCCATCCTATCCACAGAACGCCCCTCAGTATAAAGAATAAGCTCACCTTTATTAAGAAACTCATTAGCAATCTGCAAAGCAGCCACTAAATAGCCACCAGAATTACCTCGCAAATCTAAAATAACCCCCTCAGGTTTTGCCTTTTGTTTCAACAAAGCTTCCATAATCTCCTTATAAGAAGTAGCAGCAAAACGGCTCAGCTTCAAATACAAGATATTATTATCAATCATATAATTTGCATCCAAGCTATTAATAGGAATCTTATCACGAGTTATAGTAAACTCTATCAAATCCTTCACCCCTTTTCTTTTCACAGAAACATTCACCTTAGAGCCTTTAGGCCCCCTCAAATACTTATGCACTCTCTCAATTGTCAAACCCGTACCGGCAATATTTTCATTATCTACTTTCACAATTTTATCCCCGGCTCTAATCCCAACCTTCTCAGAAGGACCACCGGGAATAGTATTTTGAATTGACAAAGTGTCACCAATCAAAGCAAACTCCACACCTATACCATCAAAATTCCCCTCCAAAGGCTCACTCATTGCCTTAACATCCTTAGCAGACACATAAGCCGAATGAGGATCAAGCTCCTTCATAATATTAATCAAAACCTTATCGGTTAAAGAGCCAAAATTTAAGGTATCTAAATACAATTTGTCTAAATAGTAATATGTCTGACCTATCTTTGTAACATCCTCCTGAGTCTTAAAAGACTGAGCATTTACCTTTACAACTGATAGCATGATAGGTAAACAAAGGAATGGAATTAAAAATCTCTTCATTTTCTAAAATTATTTTTTTAGTGGAATTTCAAATTTTATGCCCTCTTTTGCAAGCATAGTATTTGGAAAAATCTCTTTAGCTTGCTTCAACAAGAGATCTAGTCCCTTATACCTCGAAGAAAAATGACTGATAATCAACTTATCCGCACCCACCTCAACAGCACAATTCGCAGCATCAGCAGTTGTAGAATGTAGTGTAGATTTAGCCAAATCCGCAAGAGAGGTATCATAAGTAGCTTCATGATAAAGCAGATCAACACCCTTAATCCAGCCATACAGGCGCTTAAAAGGGGCAGTATCCGAGCAGTAAGCAAAACTCCTGGGCTCATAAGGCAAATACGTAAGTTCACTACTTTTAAGCACAAGAGGGTACTCAAGCCCATCTTCGACAACATTCCTCACCACATCCGTCCCCTCTTTCAAGCGAGCAATTTCATACAAAGAGAGATTATAAGTATCAATCAGATGCTTATGAATATTACGCTTAGGCATTTTCTCCTTAAATAAAAAACCATAAGTTTCACCTCGATGCACCAATGGAAAAGCAAAAATATCGCAATGCTTATTCTCAGCAATTAAAACAGGCTCTTTACACTTGACAATTTTATGTACAATCTCATATTTAATACCATCCCCAAATTGAGACATAAAAAACTCCAGCACCTTAGAAAAGCCTTCGGGCGCATAAATATAAAGCGGATTTTGTCTCCCACTCATAGCCAGAGTAGAGAGAAAACCAAAAATCCCAAATAGATGATCTCCGTGCAGATGAGAGATAAAAATGTTATCAATTCGAGCAAAAGGAATACCCGCTTTCCTTAATTGCATCTGTGCCCCTTCACCGCAGTCTATTAAAAACAAACGCTCACGTACCGTTAGGACATGAGCGCTCGGATATCTATTAGAAGTGGGGAGAGCCGAAGCTGTCCCCAAAACTGTAAATGAAAACTCCATTAATTATTTTTGAGATTTTTCCATTTCGCTTTTCAAAGCTGCAAGAGCATCAATATCACCTAGAGTAGTTTTCTCAATGTTTGATTTGATTTTCTTAACTGCTTTTTGAGTATTATCAGCATCTACTGCTTTCTCAGTTGCTTCAGTCTCTCTTTTTTGATCATCAGCTACTTTTGCATGAGAAAGAACGATTTTTTTGTTTGATTTATTGAATTCAGTTACTTTGAACTCTAATTTATCATCAACTTTAGCGTTAGATCCATCCTCTTTAACAAGAGTTTTAGCAGGAGCGAAACCTTCGATACCGTAAGCTAAAGCAACTGTAGCACCTTTATCGTTGAAGTTAACGATAGTACCTTCGTGAACTGAACCTACTGTAAATACAGTCTCAAATACATCCCAAGGATTCTCCTCTAATTGTTTGTGACCTAAGCTCAATCTTCTGTTCTCTTGATCGATCTCTAAAACAACAACCTCTAGAGGCTCACCTATTGCAGTAAACTCAGATGGATGTTTAACTTTTTTAGTCCAAGAAAGATCGCTGATGTGAACAAGACCATCAACACCCTCTTCTAACTCAACAAAAACACCGAAGTTAGTGAAGTTTCTAACAACTGCATTATGTTTAGAACCTACTGGGTATTTCTCATTGATAGTAGCCCATGGATCAGCTTTTAATTGTTTGATACCAAGAGACATTTTTCTCTCCTCTCTATCAAGAGTTAAGATAGAAGCCTCAACCTCATCACCAACTTTTAAGAAATCTTGAGCGCTTCTTAAGTGAGAAGACCAAGACATTTCAGAAACGTGGATAAGACCCTCAACACCTGGTTGGATCTCGATGAAAGCACCATAATCAGCTAAAACAACTACTTTACCTTTCACTTTATCACCAACTTGTAAGTTAGCATCTAAAGCATCCCAAGGGTGAGAGCTAAGTTGTTTAAGACCTAAAGCAATACGTTTCTTAGTATCATCGAAATCTAAGATAACAACATTGATCTTTTGATCTAAAGTAACAACCTCTTCAGGGTGGTTGATTCTACCCCATGACAAGTCAGTGATGTGGATAAGACCATCTACACCGCCTAAGTCGATGAACACACCGTATGAAGTGATATTTTTAACAGTTCCCTCAAGGATTTGTCCTTTTTCCAATTTACCGATGATATCAGCTTTTTGAGCCTCAAGCTCAGCCTCGATAAGAGCTTTGTGAGAAACAACAACATTTCTGAACTCGTGGTTAATCTTAACGATTTTGAATTCCATTGTTTTGTTCACAAATACATCGTAATCACGGATAGGTTTAACATCAATTTGAGAACCTGGTAAGAATGCTTCGATTCCGAATACATCCACGATCATACCACCTTTAGTTCTGCACTTAATGTAACCTTTAACGATTTCGTCTTTATCAAATGCCTCATTAACTCTATCCCAAGATCTCAATGAACGAGCTTTTTTGTGCGATAAAATTAATTGACCTTTTTTGTCCTCAGCATTCTCAACGTAAACTTCTACTTTGTCACCTACTGCTAATTCAGGATTGTATCTGAATTCACTTACAGAGATAACACCTTCACTCTTGTAACCTATATTAACAAGAACTTCTCTTTTTGTAAGAGCTACAACTGTTCCCTCAACAACCTCATTCTCAATTACAGTAGACAAAGTTTTGTCATAAATATCTGCAATCTCCTCTTTAGAAACACCGTACTCAGTCTCTTTTTCAAACGCATCCCAGTCAAATTTATCAACTGAAACAGATGCATTACTTTTGCGTTTTTTAGTTGCGTCAACAATAGCAGGAGTCTCTTCAATGAAAGCAGCCATTGTTTCCTCTTTTTTAGCAGGAGCTACAACAGTCTCTTCTGCCTCAATAATTTGTTTTTCTTTACTCATTTTTAATTTTTGTTTTAAACAAATAGTGGGTTAAACATTATGTATAGTCTCAACGAGTTGAGTATCAATTTACTACGCATCTATAATCAATATAGACGGTTTATAAGTGCGCGAAATTAGATATTATTACCGGTATATCCAAATATTTATCAAGATTTTAACAACAATTTTATAATTATCTTTGCTAAGATTAAAACATAACACTTTAAACTATTTTTTATATGGCAAAAAAAGGATTTGAAAA